>NZ_JBGLYN010000097.1:0-21919 GCF_047304045.1 Variovorax sp. Varisp85 | reverse complement strand
GGGGGTGGTCGGGCCGCTGGGCCGCGGCGCCTATCTGTGGTCGGCCCCGGAGCCCGCGTGGGGGCGGGGCGCCCCCCGCCCGCGGGGGGCGGGCTGGGCGGGCGCCCACGATCAGAAGAATTTCGTTTTCACGCATGCTGTCCCCAAAGAATTTCGGCCATCCACATCTAAACAAATCGCATATAGACCGTCTCGTCGGTCTAATAATAGAACCTCAGCGGAATATTGACAAGCTGTGCCCGCGTCTCCTCGGAGGACTCGCGGCCAGCGCTGCCATTGCATCCACACATCACAGGACCAAGCCATGACACGGGTACGCGCAGACGACTACGACGACAAACGACAGTCGATCCTGGACCAGGCCGCGGCGCTGTTCGCCCGCAAGGGTTTCGAGGGATCCACCATGATCGAGGTCGCGCAAGCCTGCGGCGCCTCGAAATCGCACCTTTACCACTACTTCGCCCGCAAGGAAGACCTGCTCTTCGAGATCGTGCGCGTGCACATCACGGCGCAGCTCGACGAGCTCGAGACCGTTGTGACCCAGGCGCTACCGGCCGAAGAGCGCTTCAACCGGTATGTCGAGACCTTCGTTGCGCGAGGGGCCAACTCGCGCAACGAACACCTGGTGTTGATGAACGACATCAAGTTCCTGCCCGATGCGCAACGGCGTGAAGTGCGCAAACTCGAAAACCGCATCGTGGACCTGCTCGTGAGCGTGTTGCACGAAATCAACCCCGAGTTGATGCCCCCGCGCTCGCCACGCGGTCCCTACGCGATGCTGCTGTTCGGCATGATCATCTGGACCTTCACCTGGTACGAGAAGAGCGGCGCGATACCGCCGCGCGAACTGGCCGCGCGCATCTCGCAGTTGTTCGTCTACGGGTTCAAGGGGCAGCGCTTCGTGCCGCCCGCCCCGCCCAAGCGCTGAGTGGTGGGATCAACCGCCCTCTTCGTCGCCCTCGCCAACCCACACCACACAGTCGCTGGCCGGAGCACGCGCGGTGCGAAAGCCGTTCGCCGGATGCGATGCGTCGGCCGTTCCGAATGAAATGCCGCACACGATGCGGCGCTCTTGCGGAATTTCGAGGTGTGCACGAAGCACGGCAGGATGCGCAGCCACTGCCGCCTGCGGAATCGCCGCGACGCCCAGGGCCTGCGCGGCCGTCAGAAAGTTGGCGACGTACGCGCCGCAGTCGATCGCACCATAGGTGCCGAGCGCTTCGTCCGCCGTCACGATGGCCAGATGCGGCGCCCCGAACAACCTGAAGTTCTCGCTCGCCTGCCGCGCCGAAGCGACCCGGTCGCCCTCTGCGATGCCGACCGCCGCATAAAGACCCATGGCGCACTCGCGCCGACGCTCGCGGTAGATCCCGTTGTACGCACGCGGCCACGACAGGTCGGGTGCAGGCACGTCGGACGCGGCGGCCAGCAGCGCCGTGCGCAGCCGCTCCAGGCGAGGACCACTGGCGATGTAGACCTGCCACGGCTGCGCGTTGCACCATGAGGCGGTGCGCTGGGCCGCATCGAGCACGCGCTCGATCTGCTCACGGGCGAGTGGCGCCGGCAGGAAGGCACGGCAGCTGTAGCGTTCGCTCAGCAGCGAACGCAGCGTGTTGAATGCAAGCGAGGCTTCAGCCATGCGCGAACCTCTCGTGCACACGCAGTGCAAGCTTCTTTTCCATGATGTTCTTCATTGGGTTGGGCACACATGCGAGGACGTCGGAAATCACCCGCCGACCACGCCCCTGTCATGCAGACGACCGAACTCGGCGCTGTCCACGCCAAGCACCGAACACAGCACCTGCTCCGTGTCCGCCCCCAACCGCGGCGCCGGCTGCACTGCACGCCGCGGCACGGCAGAGAAATCGAGCGGCAACCCCGGCGCGATCAGGGCGCCCACGCCGTGCTGTGCGATCTCGCCGAACATCGGGTTGGCAAATGAACAGGATTCGTCCCCGCTCACGAGTTGGGTCACGGTTTGATACTTGCCCCAGCAGACGCCGTGGCGATCGAGTTGTGCGGCCACGTCCGCGAACGGCCTGGCGCCCATCCAGCGTGCGACCACGGCAGCGATCTCTTCGCGCGCGAGAAAACGGTTGCCCTCGCGCGCAAGATCGAGCCCGGTGCGCTGCGCGATCGCGGCGACCTCGTCCCCCATCGCTAGCGCATCGCAGAGCGAACGCCATTGCTTTCCTGTGAGGCCGACCACCATCACACGCACGCCGTCCGAGGTCGGGAAGTCGTGGCCAAACGCACCGAACAGATGGTTGCCGTGGCGACCTCGTTCCTGCCCCAGTTGCGCCTCCGCCAGAAAACCCAGGCTGCCCACGGCAGCGAGCGCCACGTCTTCGAGCGCCAATTTCACATGTTGGCCCACTCCCCGGCGCCGCCGATGCCGCTCCGCCGCCAGCAACCCTGCCGCCGCCATCTGGCCGGTGACGAGGTCCCAAGCCGGCAGCACATGGTTGACGGCCGTTTCGGCCCCGCCGCTGCCAGTGAGATATGGCAGGCCCATGCGGGGGTTGATCGTGTAGTCCACGGCCGAGCCGCCATGGCGGTCGCCCTGCACCGTCAGTTGGATCAGGTCGCTGCGCCGCTCGCGAAGGCTCTCGTGGTCCAGCCAGCCGCGCGGCGGGAAGTTGGTGAGCAGCATGCCCGCATCCTCGCCGGGTGCCGCGATGAGTGCCATCGCGAACTCCCGGCCCTCGGGCGAGCCGAGGTCGAGGGTGACGGATTTCTTGCCCTTGTTGAGCCCGGCCCAGAACAAGCTGGTGCCGTCCTGGGTGACCGGCCAGCGCCGGTAGTCCAGGCCGCCACCCAGTGCATCGATGCGGATCACCTCCGCGCCCATCTGGGCCAGCGTCATGCCGCCGAGCGGCGCCGCCACGAAGGCGGCGGCCTCGACCACGCGCATGCCCTCCAGCAGGTTGGCGTTGTCCATCGCGCCGCTCCTCAATGCGTGGAGGCAACCGCTCGGGCGGGTGTGGCGTCGGCCAGCACCTGCTCGAGCAGGCTGCGTGCAATGACCTTGAGCGCCAGCGTCTCCTCCGCGCCCTCGAAGATCGACAGCACGCGCGCGTCGACGAAGTAGCGGCTCACGGGGCTCTCTTCCGCATAGCCATTGCCGCCATGCAATTGCAGCGCCTCGCGGGTCACCCATTCGGCCGAGCGACAAGCCAGCAGCTTGACCAGGCTGGCCTCCATGCGGCCGCCGCCTTCGTCGAGCGTTCGCGCGACTGCGTAGGCCAACCGCTGGCACGCGGCGTAGCGCGCACCCATGCGCGCCAGCTTGGCGAGCGTCAGCGGACAGTCGAGCAACGGCGCGCCGAAGACCTTGCGATCCTCGGTGTAGCGCAAGGCCGCGCGGATGGCGGCGCGCATGACGCCCGAAGCCCGCCCCGCGGTCTGCATGCGCCCGCCCATCATGCCGGCCATCGTGAAATAGAAACCCTTGCCCAGACCCGCCGCGCCGCCGATCACATGGCTGTCGGGCACGAACAAGTTGTCGAACGACAGCTCGAACGAATGCATCCCGCGATAGCCGATGGTCGCGATGGCCTTGCCGGTCAGTCCCCCACCACCTTGCCCTTCACTCTGGCGATAGGCGAATGCATGGCCGTCGTCCGACGGCTTTTCCACCAGCATCAGACTCAGCCCGCGATGGCCGGCCGAGCGATCGGGGTCGGTGCGCACCACCACCATCAGCAGCCCCGCCTTGCCGGCGAAAGTGCACCAGGTCTTGGCACCGTCCAGGCGCCACCCGCCTTCGACACGCGTGCCGCGCAGCATCAGGCTGGCGACGTCCGAACCGTAGTCCGGCTCGGTGATCGCAATCGCGCACAGCGGATCGCCCGCGGCGATGCGCGGCAGCCAATGGGATTTCTGTTCTTCGGTGCCGCCGGCCATCAGCGCGCGGCTCAAAATCTCGGGCCGCGTGATCAGGCTGCCGGCGCCCGCCAGCGAGGCTTCGGACAAGGCCTCGGTGACCAGCACCATCAGCAGGGTGTCGTCGCGGTCGTTCGGCGCGTGGCCGCCGAAGCGCTCGGGCACCGACAGGCCAAACACACCCATCTCCCGCAGTGGCTGTAGCAGGCTCTCGGGCACCGTGAGGTCGTGGCGGTGCAGTGCTTCCGCCTGCGGCGCCACCACATCGGCGGCAAAGCGGCGGAAGGCGTCCTGCGCCATCGCATGCGCCTCGTCGAGCACCACGCCCCCAACCTCGCCGTCGGCATCGGCCAACGCCCGGCCCGTCGCCTGCAGCGCGGCCGCACTGCCGGCCGAACGGCGCAAGGCCGCCCACGCGGCATCCGATGCAAAGGCCTGGACCGGCGAGATGTCGAGTCCGAGCTCGAGAAAGAGCATTTCCGTGCGCGCCAGCACCGAACCGATGGCATCGACGCCGAAGACCAGCGCCAGGCCGGTTTCAAGCGCATTCGCACTGCTGCCGACGCCCTGGATGGCCGTTTCTGCCGCGAGCAAGTCAGCACTGGCCCAGGCCAGTTCGTAGCTGGCGACCTGCTGCGCATCGAAGCGACGCGCGCTGAAGACGCCGTCTTCGGCGCAGGATTGCGCCAGCGCCTGCGTGGCCTGCTCGAAGAGCGGGCGCAAGCGCGCCAGCAGCGACGCGCAGGCCTGGATGTCTTGGTTGGCGGCCATGGCGTAGCGCCTCAAGCCGCGGCCAGCGCATCGAGCGCCAGCTTGGCAACGGAACGGCCCGTGTCCGCGCAGGCCTGCGTGCCGCCATCGCCGTAGGGCTTGACCGCATCGCCCACATGCCAGAAGTTCGGCAGCGGCGTGGTCTGCGGCAGGTCGTAGCCGCCGCAGGAACGCTGGGCTGGCCAGCCGTCGCGCATCACGCGCACCGACAGCATCTTCGCGTTCGCGAAGCCGGGGAAAAGATCGCGCAGGTCCTGCATCGAGGCCTCGACCTCGGCGTCGTTGTCGAAGTCGCCAAGCGCCGGGTGCGGCACGGCATAGGCCACGTACTGGTGCCAGCCCGCGGGCGCCAGCTCGGGGCAGGTGGCGGTCAGCTCGCCGATGTTGCACAGGCGGCGCGTGCGGCCGAAGGTGACCAGGCCCGGCGCATCGTAGAGGCGCTCACGCGTCGCGAAGTTGATGACGATGTTGGCGGCCGGCTTCGGCCCGGTGGTCGCCAACGCGATGTACTCGCCGCCGAAGGCTTGCGCGCCCGGCAGCAGAGCCGTGGCATGCGGCCCGATGTTGCTGATCACGGCGCGCGCATTGACGCGCAGCGTCACGCCATCCTTGACTAGGTCGACGCCCGTCGCTCGGCCGTTCTCGATGTTCAGTGCCGCCACCGGCGCATCGAGCCAGACCTCGCCGCCACGGCGGCGGATCGCATCGGTCAGGTCGTTCCACAGCCCGACCGTGCCGCGCGGGCAGAAGCCGAAGCGCTTGAACGCGCCCTTCACTGCGAAGTAAGTCAGGAAGGCCCGCGCGGGCAGTTCGTCCGAGTTGGCCGCGAAGATGGCCGCGCACAGGTTGCGGAAGATCGCATGCACCGTCTCGTTCTTGGTGTACTGCGACAACCACTCCTTGGTGGTGAGCTTGGCCTCGGGCAGGTCGCCGCCGCGTGCATCCGCGAACTTGGCACCGATCTTCGCCGCCTGCTTGGTGAACCCGCCCAGCAGCATGCCCCAGCCGCCCTTGGCGACGTTGATGATCTTGCCGTCGATCAGGAAGACGGTCGCGGGGTTGGGCTCGCGCAGGTCGAGCTCGACATCGAGCAAGGCGAAGGTTTCTTCGAAGGTGGACCCCTTCTCGATCGCAATGGCGCCGATGTTGACGGTGAAGCCGTCGATCTGCTCGCTCGAGGCACGGCCGCCCACGCGGCCCAGGCTCTCGGCCACAAGCACTTTCTTGCCCGCGGCCACAAGGCGTGCGGCCACGCTGAGGCCTCCGGCGCCGGCGCCGATCACGACGGCGTCGTAGCTGATGGGGTGAATCACGGTCTCGCTCATGATGATTTTTCTCCTGTGGATGGATTCGTTGGGTAAAGCATGACGGCGGCGCGGCGCGATGCGCGCAGGTGAGCGGTGCCGGCCTGCGGCACAGCGGTCATCGACGTGCGGCCTCGGCTGTGCGCAGGGACAGGCCCAGCGCCACACGCCGTTCGAGCCAGGGGCTGGGCCGGTAGCGCGGATCGCCCGTCACCGCCTGCATGCGTCGCAGGATCGCGAGCACCTGCGCACCGCCAATGCGGTCTCCCCAGGACAGCGGACCTTGCGGATAGCCAAGCCCCAGCTTGACCGCGTCTTCGATGTCGTCCACCGATGCGATGCCGCGCTGTGCGATCTGTGCCGCGATGTTGACGACGGTCGCCAGCACGCGTTGCACGATGAAGCCGGGGCTGTCGTTGATCACCGTGACGCCGACCCCGTCGTGTGCGCACAGCGCGTGCGCGGCGTCGCGCATGGCCGGCGCGGTGGCCGCCGTGAGCATGAGGGTGCGATGGCGCCCGAGGCCGGGCAGCGGGTCGATCGCGACGCAACGTGCAGCATCGAGCCCGAGTGCCACTGCCTCGCCGGTGGCATCGCCGCCCCAGGGCTGGACGATCAGAAGTGCCTCGGGCGTCGGGCGTTCGACCCATCGCGCGCCGGCGGCCTCCACCAGCGCCTTCAATGCGTCGCACTCCGTCGCCTTCGGCGCAACCCAGACCTCAAGGCCGGCCGGCAACGCCGGCACTGGAGGCGTCGGCGGAACCTGTCGCGCATCGCGCTCGTAGGCATACCAGCCCTGCCCTGTCTTGCGACCGAACAACCCGGCCGCCACCCGCGGCGGCACCAGCGACGAAGGACGAAAGCGCGGCTCTTGCTGGAACTGCTCGTAGATCGAACTCATCACCTTGCTCGACACGTCCAGCCCCGTGAGGTCGAGCAGCTCGAAAGGCCCCATGCGAAAGCCGGCCGCCTCGCGCAGCACAAGGTCGATCTGGTCCACGCTGGCCGACTGCTCCTCGAGCAGGCGAAGCCCCTCGGTGTACAGGCCGCGGCCCGCATGGTTCACGAGGAACCCCGGTTGGTCCGCTGCAACCACCGCGCGATGGCCCGCTCCCGCGACCAGGTCGCGCAAGGTGGTCACCACCGCCGGCGCGGTACGCACCGCGGCAATCACCTCGGCCACCTTCATGAGCGGCACCGGATTGAAAAAATGCAGTCCCGCCACCCGCTGCGGATACACGCACGCGGCCGCGATCTCGGCCACGACGAGCGACGAGGTGTTGCTCGCCAGGATCGCCTGGGGCGAAACCACCGCTTCGAGGCTGCGGAACAGCGCGCGCTTGGCCTCAAGGTCTTCCACGATGGCTTCGATCAGGACGTCGCAATCCGCCAGGTCCTGCATCGTCGCCGCGGCATGGATCTGGCCGCGGATGCGCTCGAATTCTTCGGCATCGATGCGGCCCTTCTCGACACCGCGACCGATCATGCCGACGACGAATTCCACCGCCTTGCCTGCGGCACCTTCGAAGCTGTCGAAGCAATGCACCCGGTGCCCAGCCTGGGCGAAGAGCTGGACAATGCCGCGACCCATGGTCCCGGCGCCGATGACGGCGATCTTGAGTTTGTCTGTCATGGTCATTTGCCGGTGAATTCCGGGCGTCGCTTGTCGAGGAAGGCACGCATGCCCTCGGTTTTGTCGGGGGTGTCGAAGAGCAGTAGGAACTCGCGGTTCTCCAGCGCGAGGGCCGCGTCGAGCGGCAGGTCGGGGCCCTGGCGCAGCATGCGGCGCGTAGCGGCGACCGCCTTGGGCGGCATGCGTGCGGCCTTGCGGGCCAACGCGGTTGCGCGCTCCAGTGCCTGGCCCTCTTCGGCCAGTTCAGCCACCAGGCCGAGCTGGAAGGCGCGATCGGCCGTCAGTTGCTCGCCGGTCAGCAAAAGCATCGCGGCCACCGGCCGGC
Source organism: Variovorax sp. Varisp85 (assembly GCF_047304045.1). NCBI lineage: Bacteria > Pseudomonadati > Pseudomonadota > Betaproteobacteria > Burkholderiales > Comamonadaceae > Variovorax > Variovorax sp. Varisp85. The sequence goes on along the minus strand of NZ_JBGLYN010000097.1, from coordinate 14,001 downwards.
CCACGGCACGCAGCAGGCGCTGGGTGCCGCCGGCGCCGGGCATGATGCCCACCGCCAACTCCGGCTGGCCGAAGCGCGCGGTCGGGTCCGCCACGATGAAGTCGCACATCATGGCCAACTCGCAGCCCGCACCGAGTGCAAAACCGGCGACCGCTGCGATGGTCGGCTTGCCGCACTGCGCCACCGGCGCCCAGTACTGGCCCAGGTCGATGCCGGCCACCTGCTGCGCGCCCTTGTCGACCAGCAGGTTCAGGTCGGCGCCGGCCGCGAACACGGTGCCGCCGGTGATGACGATGGCGCGGATCGCGTCGTCATGGTCCAACGCGATGACCGCCTCGGCAATCGCGCGACGCATGGCAATGTCGAGCGCATTGCGCTTCTCCGGCCTGTTCAGCACGACGATGCCGACGGCGCCGTCGCGCTCGACCCGCACGCCCTCCGGTGCCGGCCCCATGGCAGCGCCCGTCATGCCTTCACTCCCGGCGTCGCGATGAAATCGGCGGGCCGCTTGTTCTTGAAGGCGTCGTAGCCCTCGCGAAATTCGTCGCCGGTCAGGCTCACTGCCTGGTCGTCTTCCTCCCGCTGCAGCTCGAAGTCGAGCGAGGAAGAGACACGCGTGAGCCGGTCCTTCATCCGCGCAAAAGCTCCCATCGGGAGCCGCGCGAGTTCGCTCGCCCTCTCGATGGCGCAGGCCATCACCTGGTCGTCGGCCACCAGCACGTCGGCCAGACCGATGCGCTGCGCTTCCTCGCCGCGCACAGGCACGCCTGCCGTGAGGATGCGGCGGGCTTCACGCACACCGACACGGCGCGGCAGCGTGAGCATCTGCCCCCAGTCCGGCACCAGCCCGAGCTGGAGAAATGGAAACAGGATGCGGGTGCCCGCCCCCACGACGATGTGATCGCCGAGCAGCGCGAGGCCGACAGCCGCGCCGGCGCCGATGCCTTCGACGGCGCTCACCACCGGGATGCGCAAGGCCGCGACCATGCGGCACAGCACTGCGACGTGCTGCATGCGTGCCCGCGCGCCGGCCTCGTCCAGGCCCAGCATGCTCGGCACATCGCCGCCGGCCGAGAACACGCCCGCCGCTCCACCGAATACCAGCGCGCGCACGCTGGCGTCGTCACGGATGCCGGCGATCGCGACGGTGAGCGCCTGCCGCACGTCGTGGTCGATCGCATTGCGCTTGTCGGGCCGGTTGATCAGGAGGCGCGCCACGTGGGGGGCCGGCCGGTCCAGCAAGACCACCGGGTTCGGATTCGCAGGGACAGTCATATGCCTTGGCGTTTCATTCAAGGAAGGGTCGACGCGCCGCTCAGGCGACCTGGCGGCCGCGGCCGGCCCAGTGCGACTCGCGCAGCTTGTTCTTCTGGATCTTTCCTGCGCCGGACAGCGGAAGCTCCGTGCGCACCTCGACGCTGCGCGGGCACTTGTAGCCCGCGATGAGCGTCTTGCAATGGGCAATCAGCTCCGCTTCCGACACGCTCTGGCCCGGCTTGAGCACCACCACCGCATGCACGCTCTCGCCCCACTTCTCGCTCGGGACACCGATCACGGCGCACGCCGCGATGGCCGGGTGCTTGAGGACGGCGTTCTCGACCTCGGCCGAGTAGACGTTCTCGCCGCCGCTGACCACCATGTCCTTCATGCGGTCCACGATGAAGATGAAGCCTTCGTCGTCCATATAGGCGCCGTCGCCGGAGTGCACCCAGCCGTCACGCAGGGTGCTGGCGTCGTCTGCCGGGCGATTCCAGTAGCCCGTCATGGCGGACATGCCGCGTGCGGCGATCTCACCCACTGTGCCGCGTGGCAGTTCCCTGCCGTCCGCGCCGACGATCTTGATCTCGGCCAGCGCCGCAGCACGCCCGGCTGAACGCAGCTTGCCCAGCGCGCGCCCGTCGGCCGTGTGGTAGTACGGCGGCAGATAGCTCACGCAACCCGAGAGCTCGGTCATGCCGTAGCCCTGCATCAGTGCCAGCTGCGGGAAGGCGACGGTCAGGCGGTCGAGCAGCGTTTCGGCAATAGGCGATGCGCCGTACACCATGAATTCCAGGCTGCTCAGGTCGAACTTGCTGAACTCGGGGTGGTCCAGCACCATCTGGATCATGGTCGGCACGAGCAGCGTGTCGGTCACTCGCTCGCTCTGCACCGCCTCCATGAACTGCAGCGCGTTGAAGGTCGGCAGCAGGACGTGCGTACCGCCGGCAATGAACTGCCACCAGACGCCCATGGCGCCGGCGAGGTGAAAGACGGGCGCGGCGTGCAGGTACACCGGGCCCACGGGATAGCCCATGGCCAGCCGGTTCAGGGCCGCACCCATCAGGCTGTCATGGGAGGCCATCACGCCCTTGGGAAAACCCGTGGTGCCGCCGGTATAGAACACCGCTGCCAGGTCGGCGCCGCCTGCGCCCACGTCATCCACGGGTTCGGACTGCGCGATCAACTGCTCGTAGTCGACCATGCCCGCGGGACACGCTTCGTTGCCGAGATAGACGATCCCGCGCAGCGTGCGCGATTCGGCCCGCACCTCGTCCATCAGCGGCAGATGGGCGTCGTCCACGAAGAGCTGCGTGGTCTCGCAGTCGTTGAACGAGAAGGCGAGCTCCTTCGCACTCCAGCGCGTGTTGGCCGGATTGATCGCCGCGCCAAGCCAGAACACCGCCATGAAGACTTCAAGGTAGCGGTCCGAATTGAGCGACAGGATGCCGACCCGGTCGCCCCTCTTGACGCCGAGGCTGCGCAGGCCACCGGCCAGGTGCTGAACGCGGCCGACAAACTCTGCGTAGGTCTGGCGGCGCCCGCAGGCGATCGTTGCGATGCGCTGCGGGTTCTGCTGCAAAGCGCGGTGGATGGATTGGGTGATGCTGACGGTCATGATCTGCACGTGGACGAGGTGGGACGAACGGCGGGCGCTCAGGTGCCTTCGAGGCCGACGATGGAAACCGAACAGACGTTCTGCGAAGGCTGGCCACCGAGGTTGTGCGTGAGGCCCACAGAGGGATTGCTCAGCTGGCGCGGGCCCGCCCTGCCCTGCAGCTGCAGGTACATCTCGTAGAGCATGCGGATGCCGCTGGCGCCGATCGGGTGGCCGAAACACTTGAGGCCGCCATCGATCTGGCACGGGATCTTTCCATCGGCATCGAACATGCCGTCGAGCACGTCCTTCACGCCGCCGCCCACATCGGACAGGCCCAGGTCCTCCATCGTCACCAGCTCGGTGATCGAGAAGCAGTCGTGCACCTCGGTCATGCTGATCTGCTCGCGCGGCCGGGTAATGCCGGCCTCGGCATAGGCGCGCCGCGCCGCGATGCGCGCGGTGTGGACGTAGCTTCCGTCCCATTCGTTGGACTGCAGCTCCCAGCCGTTGGAGGTCACGATCTGCAGCGCCTTGAAGGTCACGAGGTCGCGCTTGCCCAGGCTGCGTGCGATGTCGGGCCGCGTGACGATCACTGCGGCCGCGCCGTCGGACACGCCCGCGCAGTCGAACAGGCCCAGCGGCTCGGCGATGATCGGTGCCTTCAGCACCGTCTCTTCGCTCACGGCCTTCTGGAAGTGCGCCTTCGGGTTCTTCGCGCCGTTGGCATGGCTCTTGACCGAGACATGCGCAATCGCCCGTTTGAGCAGCGCCGCATCGACGCCATGCTTGCTGCGGTAGGCCGAAGCCAGCTGCGCGAAGTTAGCCGGCGCCACCGCATTGGGATACCACTGCGGAATGTAGGTGCCGACCGTGGCCACCGGCAGGCCGCCGTAGCCAGTGTCCTTGAGCTTTTCCACGCCCAACGCGATCGCGATGTCGCACGCGCCGGCGGCCACCGCGTACACCGCGGCGCGGATGGCCTCGGAGCCGCCGGCGCAGAAGTTCTCCACGCGCGTCACGCCGATGTTGGGCAGGCGCAGTGCAATGCCCATCGGTGTGCCACCGCGGCCGGTGCCGACGTCGTCCATGTGGGTCGAGAACCAGGCGGCGTCGAGCTGCTCGGGCGCAATGCCGGCATCGGCCATGGCTTCGTTGTAGGCCTCGACCATGAGGTCTTCGGGGCTCGCGTCCCAGCGCTCGCCGAACTTGCTGCACCCCATCCCGAGGATGGCGACTTTGTCCTTGATACCTGCGGCCATGATTTACTCCGATCCTTTTTCCGTTGCGGCGGCGCGCACCGGGGTGGCTTTCCAGAAATAGCGGGTGTAGCCGCGGCGGTCGTCGACGTCCTTGATGCGGAACGTCATCTCGACCGCGCTGCCGGCGTCGATCTCGCCGTCGCCGGTGTCGGTGAATTCCATCAGCACGCGACCACCGCCTTCGAAGTCGACCTGCCCGTAGCGGTGCGGCGGCGAGCGGTGGAACGACAGGAACTCGGCCGACCAGCTCAGCACGGAACCGCGGCGCTCGGCCAACTTGTAGGGCTTCTGCGTGTCCTGCAGCGGCTTGCCCTGGTCGTACGAGATGCGCGACGGTGGGAAGTGCACGCTGCCGGTCACCTCGCAGCGCCCGGCGACCAGGCCCAGGATCGCGCTGCGATGGCGGTAGGCAGTGGACAGTGCGGTCTTGCGGTCTTGTTCGCCACGCATGCCGCGCTCCAGGTCCAGCTGGTCCTTGAAGGACAGGAAGCGCGTGTACGCCGTTTCTTCGACGCCGCGGCGGATCCATTCGCTCACGCCCTTGGCCGGGCGGAAGTTGCGGACCTCGTCGGTGACACGGAACACCATCGCCTGCGCCCCGCTGCCGAACTGGGCCAGCAGAATGTGCTGGCCGGGCACGGCGCGCTCGAGCACGTGGGCCAGCAGCAGCATGCCGTGCGGCAGGCCGGTGTCGCCCACGCGCGAGGCCAGCGAATCGACCACCGCCTCGGCGCGCACGCCACAGCCCTTGGCCAGTTGTTGGTCCATCTTCTGGAAGGTGGTCGGGAAGATGAAGTGGTCGATCTGCGAAGCTTCGACCTTCGCCTCGGCCAGCGCGGCCTTCACGGCCCGCGGCACGAGTTTGGTGATGCCCTCGTCGCGCACCCAGCGCTCTTCCCAGGCGTAGTCGATGTCTTCTCCCGCGGCGCGGAAGTGGTCGACGAAATCGACCGTGACCGTGCCCGCGCCCAGGTACTCGGCCAGCACCTTGTCGCGGCCGATCTGAAGCGCGGCAGCGCCGTCGCCGAAGTCAAGTTCCTGCGAACTGGCCGCACGCGTCTTGCGGTTGTCGGATGCCAGCACCAGTACATCGCCGCCGCCGCTGCGCACCTGCGCCACGGCCTGCGCGAGCGCCGACAGGCCGGCGCGCTGCGAGCCGGTGACATCAGCCGCCTGCACGTCGTCGCGCAGCGTGAGTGCTTCGCACACCACACCGGCATTCAGCCGTTCGGCAAAGGGCAGCGTGCCCGATGCCAGCAGCACGCTGGCGATGCGCGAGCGATCATCCGCCGCGCCGAGGCAGTCGCGCGCTGCGGCCACCGCCATCGTGATGCTGTCTTCGTCCCAGTTGGCAAAGGCGCGAGTGCCCTTGGCAGCGTTGACGAACTGGGGGGCGTACCAGGCGTTGGCCTCGGCCGCCGCGCGGCGGACAAGCCGCAGGCGGGGCACATAGCCGCCGTATCCGACGATTCCGAACATGGTCAGGACTTTCTCGTGAAGGAAGGGGTTAAAAAAAGGCTTCGAACGAAGGCGCCGATGGCGCGCCGGGCGTCGCGCGCCTCGGGCAGGTCATCAGGGAATTGCTGGAAGACGTGGATCATTCGGTCCCACACCTCCAGACGCACATCGACGCCGGCCGCCTTCGCCTTCGCGGCGAAGTCGACCGAGTCGCTGCGCACCGTCTCGCGATCGCCGACCTGGATCAGCAGCGGCGGCAAGCCGTGCAGTTCGGCGAACAGCGGCGACACCCACGGATGTCGGGGATCGCCCTCGGCGCCGAGGGCGTTGCGCGCCATGGCGAGGATCATTGGACGCTGGTGGATCGGGTCGCTCTGGGCGCGCGAGACATAGCTCTCACCCGAGGCCGTCATATCGGTCCAGGCAGACATCAGCACGGCACCCACAGGCAGTGCGCGGCCTGCGTCGCGCAGCTTGATCAAGGCAGCCAGCACGAGGCTGCCGCCCGCAGAGTCGCCCGCGAACACGATGTCGGCGGGCTGCGTGCCCTGTGCGATCAGCCAGTCGTAGGCGGCGCAGGCGTCGTCGAGCGCCGCCGGATGGCGGTGCTCGGGCGCGAGCCGGTAGTCCAGGCCCAGCACGCGGCAGCCCGCGGCCTCGGAAATACCCGCCATCAGCTCGCGGTGCGAATGCACCGAGCCGACCTGGAAGCCGCCGCCATGAAAGTAGAGCACCACGCGCTGTGAATTCGCCTCTGGTGCGGCGATCCACTCGGCGTTCAGGCCGCCGATGGTCACCGGCTGCACCGCGACCTCCACGGGCTGGCCGCCGAAGAGCCTGTCCCAATCGGCGCGCATCTGCGCCACCGTGGTGTTGCGGCCCCAGCTTCGGTAGACCGACAGCACGCGGCGGATGACGCCGTCGAGCTGTTCGTCGGAAGCGGTGACCTTGCGCTCGCTCATTGGCCGCACCCCATGCCACCCGAAACCCCCAGGGTCTCGCCGGTGATGAACGCCGCCGCATCGGACGCCAGGAAGGCGACCGCCGCGGCCACCTCTTCGGGCGTGCCCAGCCGGCCGGCCAGCGTGGCGCCCTTCATGGCGTCCAGCAGCTTGTCGCCGCCAGCGGCCACGGCTTCGCGCAACAGCGGCGTGTCGATCGGCCCCGGCGCGATCACGTTGGCCGTGATGCCCTTGCGGCCGTTTTCGCGCGCGATGGAACGCGTGAAGGCGATCACGCCGCCTTTGGCGGCGGCATACACCGCCGCACCGCGCGAACCCATGCGGCCGGCCTCGGAGGCGATATTGATGATGCGGCCGAAGCCCGCCGCCTGCATTGCGGGCAAGGCCGCGTGCGTGGTGGCGAACACCGATTCGAGATTGACCGCCAGCAGGCGGCGCCAGTCGGCGATCTGGGTCTGCGTGAAATAGGCATGTTGGTCGATGCCTGCGTTGTTCACCAGGATCTGGTGCGGCCCGGTCTCCAGCACCGTGCGCTGCGCGCGCTCGAGGTCGGCCACGTCGAGTTCCACCGCGGTGGCACCGATCTCCGCGGCCAGCGCCCGCGCGCTCGCGATGTCGAGGTCCGCGATGGTCACGCGCGCGCCATCGGCCGCCAGCCGACGTGCGATGGCGGCGCCGATGCCCTTGGCACCGCCGGTGAGGAACACGCTGTGCATCGCGCTCATTGCCCGGTGAAGCGCGGCGCGCGCTTCTCGATCACTGCGGCCAGACCTTCTAGCGCATCCTTCATGCCGGCCAGTTGGGCCTGGGTGCGGTTCTCTTCGGGCATGGCAGCCTCGGCGCCGAGGCCAATCCCGTTCCACAGCAGCCGTTTGGTGGCCGCCAGTGCCGCCGGGGCACCGGCCGCCAGTTGGCGCGCCAACGACAGCGCTTCGTCGGCCAGTGCTTCGTCGGGCACCACTCGCGAGATCAGCCCCATGCGCAACGCCTCGGCGGCATCAATCACCGGGTTGAACAGCAGGATGTCCATGGCCTTGCGAAAGCCCACCAACTGCGTGAGCGTCACCGAGACGCCCGCATCGGGCACCATCGCCACGCGCGTCGCGCCGGCCAGAAAGCGGCTCGATTCGCCTGCCACGACCACGTCGGACGAGCACACCAGTCCCATACCACCACCGCCGGCCGCAAAGCCCTGAACCGCACAGACGACGGGCGCGTTGAGGCGCATGAGCAGCGACACCACCAGCTGCAGGTAGGAGGTTGCCATGCGGATGTAATCGGGCAGCTCCTCGCCCTTCGACAGGAAGGTGTGGACATCACCACCGGCGCAGAAGTTCTTCCCTTCGCCCGTGAGCAGCACGGCGCGTACGCGGCCGTCGCCGTGCACCTGCATCAGCACCTCGTGCAGCGCCTTGAGCAGTTCCATGTTGAGGCCATTCGAGGCTTCGGGCCGGTTCAGCCGCACGTGGGCCACGCCGTCGGCATGCAGCTCCAGCCGTGCCGGTCCTTCGGCGACCAGCACCTCGATCGAGGTGCCGTCGCTTCGCTTGTCTCCAGTCATGTTTTTCTCCTGCCTCGCGGCGTGGGGTGTGCGGGCTCGGGTTCAGGGATCTAGATCAGGAAGGCCATCGAATAGAGGGCGCGCTCGTTGTTGGTCAGCACCACCTTCTTTCCAGCCATGCGCAACACGCCGTCTTCGCGACGCAGCCTGTATTCGTTGCGCGAACCCCAGAGCGTGTCGCCGCGCGCATGCGCTTCGAACACGATCGCGTTGGCGGTGACCACCAGATCGGTTCCGTCGTTTTCGAGCACCTCCACGTTGGAGATCACCCGGCGCAGCGGCGAGCGCGGCGACTGGCTGTAGCGCTTGCCGGTATGGAACTGGCGCACCCGCAGCGCGATGCGCGAGCGGTTGTCGTAGATGATGGACATCTCCTGCTCCGGGTCGCCGGTCTCGCCGTTGGCGGGAATCCAGTAAACCCCGTCGTCGGTCCACAAGGCCTCCCAGGCGTCGTACTCGTGGTTGTCCTGGTGGCGCGCTTCGCGGTAGATGAACTGCGACACCTCGTGGTGAAGCAGCAGGTCTTCGACATTTATGTTCACGCCGCCTCCATGAGCGAGCGGTAATGCCGCCAGATGCCGCGCGTGGGCGTCTCGTCCGTGGCATCGCCGATCAGGTAACCGTTTTCGTCCGTGCGCTCGCGGTGCTTGCCGCGGCCCAGATACAACCACTCGGGGCGCTTGGCCTGAACGCCGAGCTGGGTTCGCTCGTACATCTCTGCGTCGTCCGCCAGCAGGAAGCCGGCCGGACCGACCGAGCCCATCGTCTGTTGACGCAGGCGACGGTTCAGGTCGGGCGCGCCCTTGAACTGCAGCGCCGTGACGTGCTGCACCGACTCGTTGAACGCCAGCGGCTGGATCACGAAGATCTGGATCTCCGCAATGAAGAGATTCGGGTAGATCATGATGTGCGGCGTACCGTCGATCATGATCTTGCGGGCCTGCTCCACGCCGTAGGCGGCTTCCATGCGCTGCGTGTACTCGGGCAGGCGGTCAGCTGTGGTGTTGAACCAGCTCATCGGCACATCGCGCTTGCGAAACTCGGGCCGCAGATCGTTCTCGGAATGCCCCTGACCGAAGTAGCGCGACACCGCCGTCGAGTCGCTGCTGTAGAGCGCGCCGATGCCGCTCTTCGCAACTTCGAAGATCGAGGCATGCACGAACGACGGGTGATAGCCGTCGGTCTCGTTCTCGACCAGAAATTTCCAGTTCGACTTGACCTTGTGCTTCAGGAAGCCGGCCGTGACTTCCACCTCGCCCTCGGGCGAGGTCAGGCACAGCGCATCGATGGCCGCCATGGCCGCACCGAGGTGCTCCTCCAACGAAGGCCCCTCTTGCGCCATCGAGCCGAAGACGAAGCCCTTGTAGGAAGCGACGCGCGCCACCTTGCCGAGCCCGAGCTCCGAGCGATCGACGCCCTCGTAGCCCGAGGGAAACGGATAACCGCGCAGCGCACCGTCGTTGGTGAACGTCCAGCCGTGGTACGGGCATGTGAACGAACGCGCTGACCCCTTCTCGGTCATGCACACCCGGTTGCCGCGGTGCGGACAGCGGTTGTGCAAAAGATGAACCCGGCCTTCGCGGTCACGCGTCATGAGGATCGGCTCGGGCCCGATCGACTTCATCACGTAGTCGTTGGGCTGCGGCACTTCGCTCTCATGGCCGACGTAGACCCAGGTGCGAAACCAGATCTTGCGCAGCTCTTCTTCGAAGATCGCCGGGTCGGTGTAGAGCGAGCCGTGCACCTCGTTCTCTCGGACCAGATCGCCCCACGCACGGGGCTCAGGATTGGCGCGCGCGATGGGAATCACCGGGGCACAGATACTCATGTTGTCACCTTCACGAAGAGTGTTTCTGCAAGGCGCAAAAGCATTGCGATGCGCTGTTGTTGGATCGATAATAGTCCGACTGGACGGTCTATGTCAACAACACAGATTGACCAAATTGGCCGTCACAGGACCAGCCCTTGCGGACCCCGATCAACCTCTATGAGATGTAAAGAAAACCATGCTCCAAGTGACATTCATCGAGCACGATGGCACCACGCACCTGGTGCCCGCCCCTCCCGAACGCACGTTGATGCAGATTGCCCTGGACAACGGGGTGCCAGGCATCCTGGGCGACTGCGGGGGGTCTTGCAGTTGCGCCACGTGCCACGCATACGTCGATGCGCGCTGGGCCGACAAGCTGCCCACGCGATCGGAGACGGAGACCTTCATGCTCGAGGGCGTGCCTGAGCCGCGCGAAAGCAGCCGACTGTGCTGCCAGATCAAGATGCAGGTCGCGCTGGACGGCATCGTTGTTCAGTTGCCGGAAGTGCAGGTCTGAGCTGGCGCGGTTCTATCGGTGTGAAATGCTCAATCCCGCGGCTTGGTCGATTGCGCCCCGACGCGCAAGAAATCGTGAATCGACGCCTAAGACAACGCCTGCGTTCCCTGAGCGGATTTTTCTTCCCTGCATCTCTACCAGCGCCGAACCGCTGTCGGGACGCAGTTTGCGTGACCCAAGTGAAGTCAGAGCAAAGTCCCTGCAGGAGTCCCGTGAAGCGATACTTTTCGTTCCGTGTCACGCAGCGCACGGTTTCAGCACCGGCGCGGGGCCGCGCGACTGAGGCAAAACCATCCGTGGGTGGCAGTCATTGCTGACCGGCGATGACTGGCTTGACGGTGCCGCCAAAGGCAGGAATCCGGGAGAACACGTCAGCAATGAAATCCATAAACACGGTTGCTCGCGTCGGCAAAAGTCGATTAGCGACGTAGACGATCTGGACAGGAACGGCCGGCGCGGAGTAGCCCTTCAAGATGAACTTCAGGCGCCCACTCCTCAACCCTTCATCGAAGAGCCATGCCGGGCCGTGGCCGATTCCCAAGCCTGCAATGACCGCCGAGCTGACCGCTTCAGGTGAGTTCACTCTGAGCCTGCCGGAAACGGGCACATCGGTCTCGCGAAAGCGCCAAGTAGCACCCGACGACAGCAGCGTGTAGATGACGCAGTCGTGGTCTCGGAGGTCTTCAGGCGTTTGCGGCACGCCGCGCCGCGCCAGGTAGCTTTCACTCGCCACGAACACCCGCTCGTAAGACCCGATGCGTCGGGCGCGCAGCGCACTGTCCTCCAGTTGTCCGATGCGAATCGCCAGCTCCGTCCCCTCATCGACGAGGTTGACATAGCGGTCACTGATTTGCAGGTCCAGGGTCAACTTCGGATAGCGCTCAAGAAAAGCCGGGATGTGCGGCAACACGAAAGCATGGCCCAGCGCGGTGGGGCAGGCTACCCGCAAGAGCCCTGACGGATCGACGTTGCTCCTGAAAGACGACTCGGACTCGTCCACAGCATCAAGAATCCGCCGGACGTCCGCGTAGTAGCGCTCCCCCTCAGGCGTGAGGGCGAGCTTCCGTGTGGATCGGTGCAGGAGCCGGGTCTGGAGGTGCTCCTCCAACGCTGCGACGTAGCGGCTCACGTTCGGCTGCCCCAGGCTCAGGTCACGAGCTGCGGCCGTGAAGCTCCCCGTCTCCACGGCACGCGCGAAGCAGGTCATCAGCAGGAATCGGTCCAAGTGCCCCTCCAATTCATGCCTGGAATGCATGGGTGGTATTCAATCAGGCCATCTTATATAAATAGAGGCATGGATGCACATTCTCCTCATCGGCCACGGTGGGTGGCCGTCTACAGGAGAAAGTCATGTCACGCTTGCAAGGCAAACGCACCCTCATCACTGGCGGCACCAGCGGCATTGGCCTGGAAACTGCCAAGCAGTTTCTGGCCGAAGGCGCCCGCGTCATCGTCACCGGCGTCAACCCGGATTCCATCGCCAAGGCCCAGGCCGAATTCGGACCTGAGGTGCTGGTTCTGCGCGCCGACTCGGCCAGCGTGGCAACGCAGAAGGACCTGGCACAAGCCGTCAAGAACCACTACGGCCAGTTGGACGTGGCCTTCCTCAACGCGGGCATCTCCGTCTGGCTGCCGCTCGAAGACTGGACGGAAGAGATGTTCGACCGTTCATTCGATGTCAACGTCAAGGGCCCGTACTTCCTGATCCAATCGCTGCTGCCGGTGTTCGCACCTTCCGCATCGGTCGTCCTGAACACGTCCGTCAGCGCGCATGTGGGCGCAGACCGCTCCTCCGTTTACGCGGCCACCAAGGCAGCGGTCCTGAGCATGTCGAAGACGCTGTCGACCGAGCTGCTCGGGCGCGGGGTTCGCATCAACGCGGTCAGCCCGGGGCCTATCGACACGCCGCTGTACGACAAGCTGGGCATCCCCGAGGCCTACCGCGAACAACTGAACAAGGACATCGCTGCCACCATCCCGCTGGGCCGCTTCGGCACGCCTGAAGAGGTAGCCAAGGCCGTGCTGTACCTGGCCTCCGATGAATCCCGCTGGTCGATTGGCACGGAAATCGTGGTCGACGGCGGTCGCCTGCTCAATCGCTGAGCGCACAAGGTTCTGCGCGCCGAAGGCGCCTTGCGACTGGGACGAGTCGAAGGCACCTTCCTGATCCCTGCCAACACAGATGCCCATCAAGATGCTTACACTGATCAGCCACCCGCTCTGCCCGTTCGTGCAGCGCGCCGCGATCGTCCTTCTGGAGAAGGGCGTCGCCTTCGAACGCGTTAACGTCGACCTGTCGGCCAAGCCCGATTGGTTCCTCGCGCTGTCGCCCACTGGCAAGGTGCCCGTGCTCAAGGTTCCCCAGGCCCATGCCGAGGACGCGGCGCTTTTTGAAAGCGTGGCGATCTGCGAGTACCTCAACGAGACGCAGGGCGGCTCGCCGATGTACCCCCACGACGCGCTGACACGCGCCCGACACCGCGCCTGGATCGAGTTCGCCACCCAGACTTTCTCTGAAGGCTGGCAGTTCCTTCATGCGCGTGACTCGCAGGTTGCGGATGCGAAGCGCGCCAGCTTCCGTGAGCGCCTGGCCAAGTTGGAGTCGGAAGTCACCGCAGGCCCGTATTTCGCTGGCGCGGCGTTCGGCATGGTCGATGCAGTCTATGCACCGCTCTTTCGCTACTTCGAGCTGATCGACCCGTCAGCGACGCAGCAAATCTTCGATGGCCTGCCGCGCGTTTCGGCCTGGCGAGAGGCATTGGCAGTGCGAGCCAGCGTGAGGAATGCCGTTGCCGAGGACTACGCCTCCCGCTTCCAGGCGTATCTCCACCAGCAAGGTGCCCTGCTGGCAGCGGCCTGATACCTATTTCATGCAACCCAATCGAATCTCCAAGGAATCAGCATCACGAGCCGCCGGGCGTCCAACAGCGCGCTGATCCGCGAGAGAACTGGCGACAGAGTGCAGTCGCGCGGTCATTTAATGCCTGCTTCCCGGCGACAGCAACCTCTGCTTAGCGGGTGCTCATGACGACGCCGATACTGGCTAGCAGCAGATCGCATTCGGCCAGCCATGCAGGCAGCCAAGTAGCGATAACGCGCACTTGTCGACACTCAGGTTGCGCAGAGGATGAAGAACGTGCGGCAAAGCCGTCATCCTCGAGCGTCCGCCGCTGGCCGACTGTAGCCTGTTGCGGTCATCTGAGCTTCGGGCCTATTGCTGTCTTTCGACGGCTTGGGAAGCGGACCTTAGAACTCACCATCTTGGGCTCTTGAGCGGCGGCGGTATGCGGCTCAAGGTTCCGGCCTAAAAGCTTCGATTCGCTTGCCGCCACGTAATCGCGACCTTGCCACATTGTGGAGCCTACGCGCCGTACGCCGCCATGAAGACCCGTACGGCCTCGCGCAGAAGGGCCCTGTTTTCCCGGGAATCCGGCATCTCGAGCTTCAACAGTCCGCGGATGTGCCCGGAGCCCAGGAACATCGACAGGAAAAGGTCCGCCGCCTGAAGCGGGTTCCGCACCTTCAGCGTGCCCGCCGAGTTGGCACGGCGCAGGTATGCAGCCAGCGCGTCGTTCAC
>NZ_JBGLYN010000096.1:0-21952 GCF_047304045.1 Variovorax sp. Varisp85 | reverse complement strand
ACGTCGTTGGTCCCGGTGATCGTTACCGTCACGAGTTGGCTCGCCGTGCCGTCGGACGAGACTGCAGTGAAGCTGTCGCTGATCGATTCACCGGCGCCCAGCTGTTGGATCGCCGCTTGGCCATTGTCGGCCGTGTAAGTCCAGTTGCCGTCGGCTGCCAATGCGAAGCTTCCGTAGCCGTTGCTGCCGCCGGTGCTCGCCTGTGGCACGAAGTTCGACTGGCCTGCATCCATGTCGGCAATCGTCAATGCGCCGCTGGCCGCGAGACTGCCACCGGACACCGCAACGTCCTCTTGCACTGTAGCGCTGGCCACACCACCAATCGTCGGTACGTCATTGGTGCCGGTGATCGTCACCGTCACCACCTGGTTGGCCGTCCCATCTGACGAGACTGCAGTAAAGCTGTCGCTGATCGACTGACCTGCACCAAGCTGTTGGATCGCCGCTTGGCTGTTGTCAGCCGTGTAGGTCCAGTTGCCGTCGGCTGCCAATGCGAAGCTGCCGTAGCCATTGCTGCCGGCGGTGCCAACCTGGGCTGCGAAGCTGGACTGGCCCGTATCCACATCGGCAATCGTCAGCGCACCACCGGTGCTCAGGTTCGGCGTCGATGCGTCCTCGGTCACCGCGCCGCTGGCGACGCCGCCGATCACCGGCACGTCGTTGGTGCCGGTGATCGTCACCGTCACCACCTGGCTGGCCGTTCCATCGGAGGAAACTGCGGTGAAGCTGTCGCTGATCGATTGACCCGCGCCCAACTGTTGGATCGCGCTTTGGCTGTTGTCGGCCGCATAGGTCCAAGTGCCGTCGGTCGCCAACGAGAAGTTGCCATAGCCGCTGCTTCCGGCGGTGCCAGCCTGGGCTGCGAAGCTGGACTGGCCCGCATCCACATCGGCAATCGTCAGCGCACCACCGGTGCTCAGATTCGGCATCGAGGCATCCTCGGTCACCGCGCCGGTGGCAACGCCGCCAATCACCGGCACGTCATTAGTGCCAGTGATCGTCACCGTCACGATCTGGCTCGCCGTTCCGTCGGACGAGACTGCAATAAAGCTGTCGCTGATCGACTCTCCTGCACCCAACTGCTGGATCGCCGTCTGGCCATTGTTGGCCGTGTAGGTCCAGTTGCCGTCGGCTACCAATGCGAAGCTGCCGTAGCCATGGCTGCCGGTAGTGCTCGCTTGAGGCACGAAGTTCGACTGGCCCGCATCCACGTCGGCAATCGTCAGCGCGCCATTCGTGCTCAGGTTCGGCGTCGAGGCATCTTCGGTCACCGCGCCACTGACCACCCCACCGATCACCGGCACGTCATTGGTGCCAGTGATGCTCACCGTCACTACCTGGCTGGCGGTGCCATCCGACGACACCGCGGTGAAGCTGTCGCTGATCGATTGACCTGCAGCCAACTGCTGGATCGCCGCCTGGCTGTTGTCGGCCGTGTAGGTCCAGCTGCCATCGGCCGCGAGCGTGAAGCTGCCATAGCCGTTGCTGCCGGCGGTGCTAGCCTGGGACGCGAAGTTCGACTGGCCCGCATCCACGTCGGCAATCGTCAGCGCACCACCGGTGCTCAGGTTCGGCGTCGAGGCGTCCTCGGTCACCGCGCCGCTGGCGACGCCGCCAATCACCGGCACGTCGTTGGTCCCGGTGATCGTCACGGTCACCACTTGACTGGCCGTTCCGTCGGACGAGACTGCAGTGAAGCTGTCACTGATCGACTCCCCTGCACCCAGTTGCTGGATCGCCACCTGGCTGTTGTCGGCCGTGAAGCTCCAACTGCCATCGGCCGCGAGCGTGAAGTTACCGTAGCCGTTGCTGCCGCCGGTGCCGGCTTGGGGCGTAAAGTTCGACTGCCCCTGGTCGACATCGGCAATCGTCAGCGCACCACCGGTGCTCAGGTTCGGCGTCGAGGCATCCTCGGTCACCGCCCCGCTGGCGACGCCGCCGATCACTGGCACGTCATTGGTCCCGGTGATGGTCACCGTCACCACCTGGCTGGCCGTTCCATCGGAGGAAACTGCGGTGAAGCTCTCGCTGATCGATTGACCAGCGCCCAGTTGCTGGATCGCCGTCTGGCCATTGTTGGCCGTGTAGGTCCAGCTGCCGTCGGCTGCCAATGCGAAGCTGCCGTAGCCATTGCTGCCGGCCGTGCTCGCTTGAGGCGCGAAGTTCGACTGGCCCTGGTCGACATCGACGATCGTCAGCGCACCATTCGTGCTCAGGTTCGGCGTCGAGGCATCCTCGGTCACCGCCCCGCTGGCCACACCACCAATCACCGGCACGTCATTGGTCCCGGTCACCGTCACGGTGATCTGCTGATTGACCGTGCCGCCGTGGCCATCGTTGATGGTGACGGTGAAGGTTTCCGTCACAGTCTGGCCCTGGGCTAGATATTGCGTGGCCGCGTTGGCAACGCTGTAGTTCCAGCTCACCGTGCCGTCACCCGCGCCCGTGGCCGCATCGCTGACGCCGGCCGTCAACACCCCGCCCAGCGTGTTGCCTGAACCGGCCGCCACGCTGACGCTGTGCGCATCGCTCAGGTCCACGTCGTCGAAGGTGATCGTGCCGCTGTCGCTCAGGGTCGGCGTCGCCGCATCCTCGGTCACCGCCGCAGCGGCATCGGCCGTGCCGATCGTCGGCGCGTTGTTGGTGCCGGTGATGGTCACGTCGATCTGCCGGGTGACGATGCCGCCGTGCTGGTCGTTCACTGTGATGGTGAAGCTCTCGACCCGGGTCTGGCCCGCGGCCAGGTACTCGACAGCCGAGGCGTCCACGGTGTAGGTCCAGGTGAGCTGGCCGCCCGTGCCGGTCCCCGTGGTGTCGACGTTCTTGACCGCCGTCAGGCTCCCCAGCACGCTGCCGACCGGCGTGCCGGTGGCGCTCACCAGGTGCACGTCGCTCAGGTCCAGGTCGCTGAAGCCGATGACACCGCTGTCGCTCAGCGTGCCCGACGGCGCGATCTGCTCGCTCACCGCACCCACCAGGTCCTGGGCTGTGATCACCGGGCCATCGTTGGTGCCGGTGATGGTGATGGTCGCCGTGGCCAGTCCCGTCCCACCATCGGCGTCCGTCACCTGGTAGTTGAAGGTGTCGGTTGCGGTCTCGCCCGCTGCCAGGTACTGGAAATCGGCCGCATGGGGCTGGTACTGGAAATACCAGGTCGATGGATCGCCCATCGCCGGCTGAACGAGTGTGGCCGTTCCGTGGGCTGGAGCCGAGGCCAGCGTCAAGCTCCTGACCAGGTCAGGGACAAGGTCGTTCTGCAGCACATGGATCTGTACGCCCGGACCGTCTTCGGTCGTCACGGCCGCATCGCCGAGCGCCCTTACCGCTTCGTTGGCCGGATTCAGCTCGATCCCGTCCACAAGGATTCTCAGGGCTTCGGTCATCTGGACGGTCAGCGTGGACGACCCGAAGCTGAAAACGAAATCGCTGGCCGAACCATTGGAAACCTCGCCGGTCCTGGCATTGGTCACTGCCGCAAGATGGGCCAGGTAGGCGGCAATCTGCGTCTGGGTGGCAGAGTCCAGCCACTGCGCCCGCGTGAACTGGAGCAGGAGCGTGTCGACGCCCGCCCCGCCCGTGTACACGTCTTTGGTGCCGACCGCGGCGTTCTCGCTGACGTTGTAGATCAGGGTGTCGTTCCCCGATCCTCCATTGAGCTGGTCGCTGCCGCTGCCACCGTCGAGCGTGTCGTCTCCCGCGCCACCATTCAACGAATCGCTCCCGGCTCCGCCGTTGACCGTGTCGTCCCCGTTGCCGCTGTTGATGGTGTCGTTGCCGGCCGTGCCGGTGAGAAGGTCGTTGCCGTTGGAGCCGGTGATCGCGGTCATGTGCTTCCTTTGTGAGCGCCGAAAGGCCGGCGCGTACCTGTCTCGACGCTGCGTTTGCTTGTTTGCAAATTAGATGGCGCCAGCGGCGCGAGCACATGGAAGGAATGTCCTTTCCCTCATGAGCGATAAGTACCGGGACGACTTTGAAAAGCCTGGTACTTTTGTCCTGCCGAGCATCCGTACGCGTGGGCGTGTGGTCGCGTTGACGCCGGGCGGGCAAGCGCCCTGGCTTCTCACCCGGTCTTTTTTCACGCGCTGCCGCGCAGCCATGTAGTTGCGGGGCGTGACCGTGGCCGTCGTCGCCGCAGGCCTGCCAGTCGGCGAAGTGAACGCAGCCCTTGCTGGTGGCCGCACCGAGTTCGGCCGGCACCCGCGCGGCACCGTGCGCGGCATCGAATTCGAACGCGACGTTGACGAGCCAGCCGGCGTGATGCCAGGGCAGCGCCTGCACGAGGGCGCTGCGGCTGGAGGATGTGAAAGGAGGCGTGAAAGGCTGCGGCAGCCTCAGGCGCTCAGGCCGGCACGGGCTCGCCGGAGGCGGCCTGCACCGGAATGTGCGCGCGCTCTTCCTTGATGCGGTTGGCGCCGTCCACGAAAACCAGCTTCGGCAGGTACCCGGCCACGCGCTCTTCGGGCACAAGGCCGAAGGCCGCAATGATGAGCAGGTCGCCGACGGCGGCCCGGCGCGCGGCCGAGCCGTTGACCGAGATGATGCCGCTGCCGCGCTCGCCGCGAATGGCGTAGGTCACGAAGCGTTCGCCGTTGTTGATGTTCCAGATGTGCACCTGCTCGTTCTCGGCCAGGTTGGCTGCGTCGAGCAGGTCCTGGTCGATGGCGCAGGAGCCTTCGTAGTGCAGTTCGCAATCGGTGACGGTGGCGCGGTGGATCTTGGACTTGAGCAATGTTCTGAACATGGTCGATGAAATTTCCGTGCAAGGGGGTTCGGGCCGGCGCAGTCTAAGCGCAAGCCTGCAGCGGTCTACGACAGGTGGCGGCGTTGTCCGACTCGCCCTCCGGCTTCAGTCCGGACAATGACCAGCCTCGGCCCGAGACAAGCCGAGCGTTACGTTACAAGAAGCTCCGGCCCCGCACGATGACCCGCATCTACCTGATAGAAGACAACCCCCTGATCGCCGCCACACTGGCCGACGGACTGCAGGAATTTTCCGAATGCAACGTGATCGGGACCGCCGCCACTTCGCGCGGCGCCATCGACTGGTTTCAGGACAATCCCGAAGGCTGGGACGCGGCCGTCATCGACATCTTCCTGGCCGAGGGCAATGGGCTCGCCGTGGCTCAATACCTGCAGGCGCACAAGTCGCCGGCGCAGCGCACGGTCGTCCTCATGAACTACGCAACCTCCGAGGTGCGCGAAGGCGCGCTGTCCGCGGGTGTCGATGCGGTGTTCGACAAGTCGCACGAACTCGAAGCTTTCTACGAGTTCTGCAGGACGCTGAACATCTCGCCGCGCCGCTGAGTCCGCTTCTACCCCCTCTCCCCTCTGGGAGAGGGAACAGAGTCTTCACGCCTCCTCGTACCAGCGATCCTTCGCCAGCATCACCCGGTGGTGCCCATGCCCCGACGGCATCATCGGAAAGCAGTTCTCCTGCGCCGCCACTTGCACGTCCAGGAAGAACGGCCCTTCGCTCGCCAGGCATTCAGCCAGCGCGCCTTCCAGTTCGGCCGGGTCCGACACCCGCCGTGCGCCCCAGCCGAAGGCCTTTGCCAGCGCCACGAAATCGGGCAGCGCCTCGTTCCAGCTGTGGCTCAGGCGATTGCCGTGGTTCAGCTCCTGCCATTGCCGCACCATGCCCATGTAGCCGTTGTTGCACAGCACCAGCTTCACCGGCGCGCGGTGCTGCACCGCCGTCGACAGCTCCTGGATGTTCATGAGCACCGAGGCATCGCCGCTCACGCACACGGTCAGCGCCTCGGGGTGGCCGATCTGGGCGCCGATGGCCGCGGGCAGCCCGTAGCCCATGGTCCCGGCGCCACCGGAGGTGAGCCAGTGGCGCGGGCTGTCGAAGCGCAGGTACTGCGCGGCCCACATCTGGTGCTGCCCCACGTCGGTCGACACGATGGTGTCGCGCCCGCCCGCGCCGATGGCCCGCTGCAGCGACAACATCAGCTGCTGCGGCAGGATCGAATCCTCGCGCGCCTCGAAGGCCAGGCAGTCTTGGGCGCGCCAGCGTTCGATGCGCGCCCACCACGGCGCCAGACGCTCTGGTGCGAAGCCCTCGGCCGGCAGCAGCGCCAGCAGGTTTTCGAGGATCGCCGCGCAGTCGCCCACCATCGGCACGTCCACGCGCACCACCTTGTTGATGCTGCCGGGGTCGATGTCGATGTGGATCTTGCGCGCGTGCGGACAGAACTCGTCGAGCTTGCCGGTCACGCGGTCGTCGAAGCGCGCGCCGACGCACACCACGAGGTCGGCCTCGTGCATCGCCAGGTTGGCTTCGAGCATGCCGTGCATGCCCAGCATGCCGATGAACTTCGGGTCCGATGCGGGGAACGCGCCCAGCCCCATCAGCGTGAGCGTGCACGGCGCGTGCAGCAGGTTCACGAGCCGCGCGAAAGCCTCGCAGGCGGCTGGCCCCGAATTGACCAGCCCGCCGCCGCCATAGACGACAGGCCGGCGCGCGGTCGAAAGCAGGTCGGCCGCGCGCTGCATCATGGCCTTCGGCGGCAGCGCCGTGCGGCTCGTGCGCAGCGCGCGCAGCGGCGAAGGCTCGGGCGCCCTGCCCAGCCGGTCGAGCTGGATGTCCTTCGGCACGTCGAGCAGCACCGGTCCCGGGCGGCCGGTGGTGGCGATTTCCAGCGCGCGCCGCACCAGCGAGGGCACGTCGTCGGCCGAGCGCACCTGCCGGTTCCACTTGGTCACCGGGCGCGACATGCCGAGCGCATCGCTCTCCTGGAATGCCTGCGTGCCGATGACGGCGGTGGCCACCTGCCCGCTGATGCACAGCACCGGCACCGAATCGCTCATCGCATCGAGCAGCCCGGTGATGGTGTTGCCCACGCCCGGCCCCGAGGTGACCAGCACCACGCCCACGCGGCCGGTGCTGCGCGCATAGCCTTCGGCCGCATGCACGGCCGCCTGCTCGTGGCGCACCAGCACGTGGCGCAGCCTCGGCTCGCCGTGCAGCGCGTCGTACAGCGGCAGCGCCGCGCCGCCGGGGTAGCCGAAGATGGTGTCCACGCCGCACTCGACCAGCGTGTCGAGCAGGGCTTCGGCGCCGTTGCGGATACAGATTGGCGCTTCCGGGTGGAGAGACAGGGAAGACGTGAGGGGTAGGTCGAGAAGTCGCATGCCGTCGATTCTTCCGGTTTGAGCGCAAAATATGCTTCTTTCTTTTGGCCTTTTTGGCTCCATTCATGAAAACCAGTCGGCAAAACACCAATGACAACGAAGGATCTTTCGACAAGACCGACCTTGCCATCCTGCGCGTGCTGCTGCTCGACTCGCGCAAGACCCTGCAGGAGATCGGCAACGAGGTCGGCCTGTCGCCCACCAGCTGCTGGACGCGCATCAAGAAGCTCGAGGCCTCGGGCGTCATCAAGCGCTACACGGTCGACGTCGATCCGGCCAAGCTCGGCTACCACGACTCGGTGATCGTGCAGGTCACGCTCGAAAGCCACACCGACGAGACCCTGTATGACTTCGGCCGCACGCTGGCGACCATTCCGGAGATCCAGGAGGCCTACCTCGTCTCGGGCGACTACGACTACTACATCCGCATCGCCGTGCGCGACACGCGCGACTACGAGCGGCTGCTGCGCGAAAAGCTCTACAAGATCCCCGGCATCCGGCACAGCAAGTCGCACTTCGTGCTGCGGGTGCTGAAGGAAACCAGCGTGCCCGTGATCTGAGGGTGAGCGCGCCGATGCCCGGGTGAGCGGGGAAATTGGGCCAAGGACATAATCGGCTCGCGGTCGGCCGGCGGGAGCGGGAGCCGAACCGCATCACAGCGCCTACGTTCGTCAGGCGCATCCACAAAAATGAGTTCCATGGCAGAAGCGATCTAGATCTATGAGGCCAGCCCGCAAAGGCTGTTGGAGAGTCAGCCGATGGATCGCCAAGCTGTGGCTTGCCTTGCCGCTCGCCGTACTGCCTTGTGCGCACGCCAGCGAACCATCGGCGGCCGATGCCGTGCCGCAGCACGATGGCGTCGTCCACATCACGAAGGCCGAACTGCTGTCCGTTTCCGGCACGGGTTATTCCGCCCCTCCGAAGCGTGCGGAAGACGCCGCGCTGCCGGCCGACGGCTGGAAGACGATCAGCCTTCCGCATACGGCCCCGCGCGAACTGGTGCCCACGTCTTCCAGCGGCGCGCGAACCGTCACCGACTGGTACCGCATCGACCTGGCCGGGCTGGCGCGATCGGCGCAGCCGCGCCTTCTTTATCTCCCGCGCTGGAAGACCCTGGGCCACATTGCGGTGTACGGCGATGGCATTCTGCTCTATCAGTCGCATGGCAGCCCCGTCCACAACGACTACAACCATCCGCTCCTGCTGCCGCTGAACGCGACCGCCAACACGCCTTCGCCCACGTCCGTGCTGATCCGCGTCGACCGCCTGCGCAACAGCGGCAGCGGATTCTCGACCGTGTGGGTGGGCGACGAGGATTCACTGAGCTGGCGCTACCAGGTGCGCCAACTGCTGCAGGTACAGTTGCCGTTCATGGGCAGCGCCGCCTTCCTGGCGGTTGGCGCATTCGCGTTCGCCGTGTGGCTGCGCAAGAAGCGCGAATCGCTCTACCTGCTGTTCTTCGCCATCTCCGCGCTCGCCTTCCTGCGAACGCTTCACTACTACGTGGGCGGCAGCTACACCCCGATTTCGGACGAATGGTTCGAATGGATCACCGTTGCCAGCCTGCTCTGGCTGATCGTCCTGATCCACCTGTTCCTGCAGCGCCTGCATCGGCAGCCTTCGGCCTGGCTGACCCGCTCGGCGCTGGCCTTGACGCTGGCCTGCAATGTCGCAACGCTGCCTCACGCCTCGACGTGGGTGGTCAGCCTCTACCTCTTCACGCCCCTGCTCAACCTGATGGTGCTGCCCGTCGCGGTGCTGATCTTTGCGGTGAATTTGCGCAAGGCGTTGCGCGCGCAACTGCCCGAGGGACGGCTGGTGGCGGGCTGGACCGTCTTCGCCGTCGCCTTCACCTCCTACGACGGGTTCCTGCAGAACAACCTGGTCAGCCCGGAGAGCGTGTACACCTCTCCCTACGCCATCATCGGCCTGTTCTTCGTCTTTTCGTACATCCTGTTCCAGCGCTACACCGACGCGTTCGCCGAAGTGGGCCGGTTGAACAAGGGCCTGGCCCAGCGCCTGCAGGCCCGCGAAGCCGAGCTGGGGCAAAGCTACCGGCGGCTGCGCGCCATCGAAACCCAGCACATGCTCAGCGCCGAGCGCCGGCGCCTGATGCAGGACATGCACGACGGACTCGGTTCATCGCTGATCAGCGCCATCCGCTCGGTGGAGCGGGGCACCATGAGCGACGCCGAGGTTTCCGACGTGCTCAAGGGCTGCATGGACGACCTGAAGCTGGTGATCGACTCCATGGAGAACGTGGACGCCGACTTGCTGCTGCTGCTGGCAACCCTGCGCTTTCGCCTGGCGCCGCGCATCGAGAGCGCGGGTGTCGCGCTGCGCTGGGAGGTGCAGCCCGTGCCCGTGCTGTCCTGGCTGGAACCGAAAAGCGCGCTGCACATCCTGCGCATCGTGCAGGAATGCGTGGCCAACGTGCTGCGCCACACGCGGGCCACCACCATCTGCGTGAGCACCGCGACGCTCGACCAGAGCGTGTGCGTGGCGATCGAAGACAACGGCGCGGGCTTCGACGTGGATGAGGCCCTGCGCCGTGGCGGCCGCGGGCTGCGCAACCAGCAGCGGCGCGCACTTGCCATCGGCGCCACCGTAAGCTGGGAATCCGGCAGCACCGGCACCCGCTTCATGCTGTGGCTGCCCCTGCACCGCAAGGTCGACGCCGAGAAGGCCATCGATGCCTTCTAGGCCCGCCGGGCTTCAGAGGCTCGCCACGATCTGCTCGCGCAGCCACTTATGCGCAGGGTCGCGGTGCCGGCGCTCATGCCAGAGCATGGCCATCTCGTAGCCGGCCACCTCGAGCGGCGCTTCCACCACCCGCAGCCCGGGCGCGCCGCGCGCCAGCCGCTCGGGCAGCATCGCCACCATGTCGGTGGAGGCCAGCACCGACATCATGAAAAGGAAGTGCGGCACCGACAGCACCACGCGCCGCGCGAGGCTCTTCCCTGCGAGCGCCTCGTCCGTCGGCCCGGCGAAGCCGCCGCCGCCGAGCGAGACCACCACGTGCTCCAGCGCGCAGAACTGCGCCAGCGTCGGCCGCCGCTTCAGGCGCGGATGCCCTGCCCGCCCGGCCAGCACATAGCGCTCATGAAACAGCACGCGCCGGTGCAGCCCCGGTGGCGCGCCCACGCTGGTGTGAAAGAACAGGTCGATCTCTCCCTGCTCCAACTGCCGTGCCATGCGCGACGGCACCGCCTCCACCACGGCCAGCCGGGTGTTCGGCGCTTCGGCGCGCAAACGGGCCAGCGCCGGCAGGAGGATGGCCGACTCGGCGTAGTCGGCAGCGGCCACGCGCCAGGTGGCGGTCGCCTCGGCCGGATCGAAAGGCCCCGTGGGTGCGACCGCGCGGCCCAGCGACTCCAGCGCTTCGCGCAGCGGCTCGCGCAGCTCGTCCGCGCGAGCGGTGGGCCGCATGCCGCGCTGCGCGGGCACCAGCAGCGGATCGCCGAACACTTCCCGAAGCTTGGCGAGCTGCACGCTCACCGAGGGCTGCGAAAGGTTCAGGCGCTCGGCCGCGCGCGTGACGTTGCGCTCGGCCAGGAGCGTGTCGAGCGTGACCAGGAGGTTGAGATCGAGGCGGCTGAAATTGTTCATGGCAATTGCTGAAATTCAGACTATTCATTTCCAATATATCGCCACGGCGCCTAACCTGCGGACATCTTCATTCCAACCCCTGTGAAACCGTGAACATCCTGCTGGTCCTTGCCCATCCCGAAGCCGCCTCGCTCAACGGTGCGCTCCATCGCTTCATGACCGAACGCCTCGCGGCCGCCGGCCACTCCGTGCGCGTGTCGGACCTGTACGCCATGCGCTGGAAGCCCGCGCTCGACGCCGACGACTTCCCCGCGCGCGATGCCGCCGCGCGCTTCGACCCCTCCCTCGAATCGCTGCAGGCCTTCGAGGCCGGCACGCAAACCGCCGACATCGCCGCCGAGCAGGAAAAGCTGCTCTGGGCCGACGCGGTGATCCTGCAGTTTCCGCTGTGGTGGTACTCGATGCCGGCCATCCTCAAGGGCTGGGTCGAGCGCATCTACGCGTATGGCTTCGCCTACGGCGTGGGCGAGCACTCCGACACGCACTGGGGCGACCGCTTCGGCGAAGGCACGCTGACCGGCAAGCGCGCCATGCTGGTGGTGACGACCGGCGGCTGGGCCTCGCACTACGCGCCGCGCGGCATCAACGGGCCCATGGACGACCTGCTGTTCCCCATCCACCACGGCATCCTCCACTACCCCGGCTTCGACGTGCTACCGCCTTACGTGGTGCATCGCACGCACAAGGTCGACGAGGCCGCGTACGCGCGCATCACCGAAGAGTTGGGCCAGCGGCTCGACACGCTGTTCACGGCCAAGCCGATTCCGTTCCGCCGGCAGAACGGAGGCGACTACGAGATTCCCGCCCTCACGCTGCGCGAGGACATCGCACCGGGTGAGGCGGGCTTTGGGGTACACAGTGCCTAAGGCAGTTGTCGGTTCTCACTGGTTCGCAATTTCTGGTTCAAGTCGATCCCGCCGCATGGCACGCCACAGGGCGAGATCGTAGGAAATCTTGAGCAGCCCGCACGCAATGAGCGGCAAGGAGATCCATCCGGCCGCAAACAGTGCGCCACTGAGCGTCGGACTGATGGCCGCGGCCAGGCTCCGCGGAACGGCAGTGAAACTCGCCGCGGCGCTGCGCTCTGCAGGAGTCACCACGGCCATCACATAGGCCGTCCGGGTGGGAACGTCCATCGATGACAACGCGCTGCGAACCATCAGCAAACCAAGCGCAATCGGCAAGCTGGGCGCCAACGCAGCCAACACAAGGCAGACGTTGGCCGGCAGATGCGTGAAGACCATCGTGTTGAGCAGCCCTATTCGTTGTGCCACCACAGGAGCCGCGAGCTGCGATGCGGCACTCAGCAAGCCAGTCCAGAAGAAGAACACTCCGGCCTGGGTCAGCGAGAAGCCGAATCGCTGCAGCAGCCATAGCGACATCAACGCGTTGACCGTCAATCCGCCGGCGAAGGCGTCGACGCTGAAGAGTGCCGCCAATCGCATCACCACGCCGCGTGAAGGCCCCAGGGGTGCCGGAGCGACAGGTGCGCCGCTTGAGTTGTTGCCTGCGTCAGGGGCCGACAGGTCTCGATAGAGCCAGAAAACAATGAGCCCGATCGCGGCATACACCAGGAACATTCCGCGCAGCGCGTCGAGGCGCGCAAGCCGGCTGTGTTGAACCAGCCAATCCGGCACGGCCGCAGCCAATGCGCCTATCGCGGCACACAGCGCACCCAGGAGGCTGTAGCGGGCAAACAGCGCGGTTCGCGCATGGCCTTGCGCCGCTGCGGCCAGCCGGGCGTGTTCGAGAGGTAGGAAGACGCTCACATCGCCCGAACTGGGGTTAAGGGTGCCGACGAGCGCGACGACCAGCAACGGCCAGAATGCCGACAAACCCGCAAAGCCGAGGCCGGTCGCGGCCATCAGCACGGCGGCAATGCGCAGCAATTTCCCTCCTGCGAAGCGGTAGCCCCATGCACCAACCGCCAGCGTGGCCAAGGCAGAGCCCAGCATCGTGGCCGTGCTGAGGATGCCGACCTCCAGCGTACCCAGCCCGTTCGAAAGCAGGTAGGCCGGCAGCAGCACGGCCATGTACCCATCGCCGAAGGCGCGCAAACCTCGTGCGGCGAGCAGAGGCATGGCGACGGGGTCGACGCCGGCGGGCAGCAGGCGCATGAGACCGCCCAATGAACGAGACGAAGGGGGCGTACTCATTGCGTGCCGGAGAGGAAAGAAGGCCGGGCCACGATCGCGATTTGCCCCGCTGGTCCGCCAAAGCTGATGAAGCCGGGCTTGAGCCAGAAGCGGAAGGCTTCAGCGAATGAAATGGACTGGATGGGCGCAGAAGGCGCGGGCTGTGCGTCAGGCAAGGCGGTGTCCACAGATAGCTCCGTTATGAGTCGCCAGCGCTTGGACGGGACACCGTCTAACTTTGCAGAACGGGAGGCTGTATTCCCGGTGGCGAGATCGTAGCAGACAGAGCCGGCCAGCCGTGTGCGCCCAGACTGCGGATGCCCGCCACGGCGCGCGGTCTACTCGGCCTCGATGCCGGCCGCCTTCACGATGCGGCCCCACTTCTGGGACTCGGCCGCCTGGAACTTCGCGAGCTCTTCGGGCGAGGTCGTGTACACCTCGGTGCCGGTCGGCTCGTAGAAGGCCGTCTTCGCGGCGTCGCTCTTCGCGGCCTTCACCAGCAGCTCATTGAGCCGCTTGACCACGGCCGGCGGCGTCTTCGCGGGCGCATAGGCCGCGAACCAGTAGCCCATCTCGTAGCCCTTCACGCCGGCCTCGGAAATGGTGGGCACATCGGGCGCGAGCGGCGAGCGCACGGCGCTGGAGACACCCAGCGCACGCAGCTTGCCCGCCTTGACCTGCGGCAGGCCGGTGGCGGTGTCGGTGATCATCATGTGGATCTGGCCGCCCAGCAGGTCGGTCACGGCGAGCGTGTTGCTCTTGTAGGGCACATGCAGCAGCCTGATGTCGGCCATCTGCTGCAGCAGCTCGCCCGCCATGCGGCTCGACGAACTGCCGCTGCCGAAGCTGTACTTGCCCGGCTCCTTCTTCGCAAGCGCGATGAATTCGGCCACGCTCTTTGCTGGGAACGAGGGGTTCACCACCATGATCTGGCCGCCCTTGCCGAGCGCGGCCACAGGCACGAAGTCTTTCACCGGGTCGTAGGGCAGCTTCTTGAACAGGTGCTCGTTGGCAGCGTGCGTGGTGTTGGTAGTGATGAGCACCGTGTAGCCGTCGGCGGGCGCCTTTGCCACGTTCTGCGAGGCGATGAAGCCGCTGGCGCCGGCCTTGTTGTCGATGATGACGGCTTGCTTGGTCTCGGCCGCGACCTGGTTGCCGATGGCGCGCGCGATCTGGTCGGTAGCGGTACCGGCCGCGAAGGGCACGACGAAGGTAATGGGCTTCTCGGGGAAGGCCTGCGCATGGCCCAGCAGCGGCGCCAGGGCCAATGCGGTGGTCAGTACGGTGAGGGGAAATCGTTTCATTGTTTTGTCTCCGGATGGAATGGTTCAAAGAAAAAAGGAAGCCGCCGCTACGGTCCGGCCAGCAAGGGCTCGAGTGCGCGCGGCACGCGCACAGGCATGTCGAGCAGCAGGAAGGACAGCGCCTTGCCATGTGCATCGAGGTTCAGCGCATCGTTGACGCCGCCGTCGAGCACTGCGTCGAGCACGAAGTTCATCGCGTGCAGCTTCGGCAGCACGAAGCGCTGCACCTGCGACGGCGCGCGATGGCGGAACTGCGCGGCCACGCGCTCGGGCGTGATCTGTTCGACCAGCAAGGGATACAGCTGCGGGTGCCAGGCGATCACGCTGATGTTGGAGCGATCGCCCTTGTCGCCGGTGCGGCCGTGGGCAGCGCGATAGAGCGGCACGTCGATCATGTCGAGGGTGTTCATGCCAGTGCCTCCGCGTCGAGC
This sequence comes from Variovorax sp. Varisp85, assembly GCF_047304045.1. Taxonomy (NCBI): domain Bacteria; kingdom Pseudomonadati; phylum Pseudomonadota; class Betaproteobacteria; order Burkholderiales; family Comamonadaceae; genus Variovorax; species Variovorax sp. Varisp85. The sequence continues at coordinate 7,336 of NZ_JBGLYN010000096.1, read as the reverse complement.
AATTCGAAGCGCACCGGCACTGCTTCGCGCGGCAGCAGGCACGACAGCGTGTTGAGCCGCGGCGTGAGCGCGGTGCGCACGCCGCCGCCGCCGGCCGGGCCGCAGGTGTAGAGCGCCATCACCTCGCGCGCCAGCCGTTCGGCCTGCGCGCGATCGGTATGCGTGGCCGCCACGCGCAGGCGCACGTCGCGCAGGCCCGCATCGGGCGTATCCGCCAGCGCGCGGCCGGCGTCGTCGCCGAGGATGCTCAGCGCGCCGATCAGGTCCACGCGCAGCGCGAGTCCGTCGAGCCGCTTGCGAAGCACATCTGCAGCAAGCCGAGCGCGGGCCTCGGCGCGTGCCCCCGCATAGGAGATCTCGCCCTCCGCCAACCAGCCGCCTTCATGGCAGACATTGACCTTGTAGCGGCCCGGCCGTTCGTGGCCGCGCACGCCGGAGAGCGCCACGCGGTCGGCGCCGGAAAGCGCGTGCACGTCGGCATCGGCAATGTCCGCGACCACGTCGGGCGTCAGGTAGGCGGCCGGGTCATGCACCTCGTAGAGCAGTTGCTCCTTCACGGTGGCCTCGCTCACGAGGCCGCCGGTGCCGTCGGCCTTGCCGATGGTGCAGCGGCCATCGGCGTCGATCTCGGCGATCGGAAAGCCGACCGCCTCCAGCCCCGGCACGTCCTTGTAGTCAGGATCGGCAAAGTAACCGCCGCACACCTGCGCGCCGCATTCGAGCAAGTGGCCCGCCATGGTCGCGCGCCCGAGCCGGTCCCAGTCGTCGGCACGCCAGCCGAAGTGCGACATGGCCGGCCCGACAGTGAGCGAAGGGTCGGCCACGCGGCCGCACACCACGATCTGCGCGCCAGCGTCGAGCGCCCCGGCAATGGGTTCCGCGCCGATGTACGCATTGGCGCTGACCATGCGCAGCCCTTGCATCTGCGCGCCGAGCGCTTCATTCAGCAGCGCGCGATATTCGGGCCCCGACAGGTCGTCGCCCTCCACCACCGCGATGCGCGGCTCGCTCGCGCCCAGTTCGCGCGCCATGCGGGCGATGTGCCGGGCGGCGGCACGCGGATTGGCGGCGCCAAAGTTGCTCACGATGCGAATGTCATGCACCAGGCAGCGCGCGAGCACGGGCCGCAGCATGTCGTCGAGCAACGGCTCGTAGCCCGCGTCGGGGTTGGCGCGACGGCGCAGCTGCGCCAGCGCCAGCGTGCGTTCGGCCAGCGTCTCGAAGATGAGGAAGGCGCGACTGCCGGCAGGCCCCGCGGCGAGCCGCGCGATCAGCGTGTCGACCACCGGCCCGGCGGCATCGGTGCGGTCGCCCGAGAAGCCGGCAGCGCATCCGATCAGCAGCGTGGACGGTTCGATGGAGTTCATTGCCATGCACTGTAGGCAGCGGCCGCTCATCCGTAAAATCGAAAATCCGGATCGATTGATCCGATTTTCAAATAACAAGCCGGCCACCGGCATCCAGGACATGAGAAAGACGCCCGACCTCTCCACGCGGCAGCTGCGCGCCTTTCTCGCGCTGGCCGAGCACCGCAACTTCACGCGCGCGGCGCAGAGCAGCCACCTTTCGCAGCCCGCGTTCAGCGCGCTGATCCGCACACTCGAAGACGCGGTCGGCACGCGTCTGTTCGACCGCGACACGCGCAGCGTGCAGCTCACGCCCGAGGGCCGGCTGTTCGAGGGCTCCGCGCGCCGACTGCTCGACGACATGGGCAGCGCCATGGGCGACCTCGCCGACCACGTGGAACGCCGCAAGGGCCGCGTGCGCGTGGCCGCCCTGCCCTCGCTCGCGGCCGGCTGGCTGCCCGCGGTGTTCGCCGAGTTCATGCAGGCCTGGCCGGGCATCCGCATCGACCTGGACGACGCGCTGTCCGACGCCTGCATCGCGCTGGTGCGCAGCGGCCAGGCCGACTTCGCGCTCGCCGCATCGGGCGCCGGGGGCACCGCCGACGGCGACCTGCGCGCACGCAAGCTCTGCACCGACCGCTTCCACCTCGTGTGCCGCGCCGACCATCCGCTCGCGCGCGAGCCGCGCCTCACGGCGAAGAAGATCGCGCCCTACCCCTTCATCCAGATGGCGCGCAACAGCAGCGTGCGGCAGGCGCTCGACGCGGCGCTGCATCCGCAAAGGTTGAATGCGGTGTTCGAGGTGGAGCACCTGGCCACCGTGATGGGCCTCGTCGAGGCCGGTCTGGGCATCAGCGTGGTGCCTGCCCTCACACTGTTCCATTTCCAGCGCGAGACGCTGGTGACGCGGCCACTGCCCCTGGCTTCCCTCACGCGCACGCTCTACATGGTGCAGCGGCGCGAAGGCAGCCTGTCGGTGGCGGCGCAGACGCTGCACGACCTGATCGTCGCGCGGCTGGGGTCGCTGCGGCTGGACTGATGCCCGGCGCGCAGCAAGCCAGGACCAGCTGGCGATAGCCGCTCAGCCCACGGCGCTCGCCATCGCGGCACGCGCAGTCGGATTTGGCGTGGGCTCCCCGATCTTGCGCATCGTGTTGCGATCGGTGTGGCTGAAGGGTTCGGGCTTTCCGCGCACGCTCAGCACCGTCTCGAGTTCGTAGGACCAGCTGCCATCGTCATGGATCGACACCTCGATGCTGTAGCGCAGCGTCTTGAACGCATGCTCCAGGAACGGGTTGGCCACGATGCCGTTGGTCTCGCCGCCGCGCACCGCTTCGAGCCTGAAACTGCGGTCGCCGGGCTTCGCGTGGCCGGTGGCCATGGCCGTGAGCCCGCGCGGGATCGACAGCGTCTGGATCAGCGCGCCCGTGGCGGGCTCCCACAGCCAGTAGCCGACCTGGTCGTGAAAAGTCTCCACCTCGTCGGGCTTGGCGATGCGCAGGTGGTAGCGCAGCCCGTAGAAGATCTGCGGCCCGTTGGTCTGTGCATCGATGGGCTGGAACTCCGCGTGCTCGATGAAGGCTTCGGCCTCGGGGCCGTCTTCCTTCGGGCTCACGTCGTGGCCGGCCGTACCAATCCAGAGGCCCGCCAAGCCCGTGAGCGGGCCGAGGTTGGCGAGCGTGTGCGGATCGGGCTCGGGTTCCGTGTAGATGTCGCGGGGAAACTGTTCCATGTTCTTTTCCTGATGAAATCTTCTCTTGTGGCGTGAGGATAAATGTCACTGGTCGAGGCGAATGCCGACCTTGGCGATGATCGCACCCCATTTGCGGCCCTCGCTGTCGATGAAGGCCTTGAACTCCTCGGGCGAGCCGCCGCCCGCCACCAGCCCCTGGTTGGCCAGCAGTTCGCGCACGGCCGGCTCCCGCAGCACCTCGTTGACGTCGGCGTTGATGCGGCGCACCACCTCGAGCGGCGTGCCGCTGGCGGCGAAGAAACCATTCCAGGCCAGCGCCTCGAAACCGGCATAGCCCGACTCGGCCACGGTGGGCAGTTCTTTCATGCGCTCGGAACGCGTGGCGCTCGTGATGGCGATGAGCTTCACGCGCTGCCCCTGGATCAGCGGCAGCAGCGCGGGCGCCACCGCGAACAGCGCCTGCGTGTCGCCCGCCGCCAGCGACAGACCCGCGGGCGGCGAACCTGCATAAGGCACATGCACCGCCTCGATGTGCGCCACGCTGCGAAACAGCTCCATCGTGAGGTGCGACGAACTGCCCGCGCCCACCGACGCATAGCTGAATTTGTCGCCCCGCTTCTTCGCCCATTCGACGAACTCGGGCAGCGTGTTCGCGGGGTTGTTCGCCTGCACCGCCAGCACGTTGGGCTGCGAGGTCGTGAGCACAATGGGCACCAGGTCGCGCGAAGGCACGTAAGGCATGCGCGCATACATGTAAGGGCCGAAGGCGATCGGGCCGTTGAAGCCGATGCCCAGCGTGTAGCCGTCGTGCGGCGCCTTGGCCACGGTGTCCATGCCGATCAGGCCACCCGCGCCCGCCTTGGTCTCGATCACCACGGGTTGCTTCCAGGTCACGCGCAGGCGGTCGGCCAGCGTGCGCGCGATCAGGTCGAGCGAACTGCCTGCAGGTGCGGGCACGATGACGCGAACTGGCTTCGCGGGCCAGTCCTGAGCCCATACGCCGGCGGCCAACACGCTGGCAAGCAACAACATGGCGAGCTTGTAGTTCTTCTTCACTTCAGTCTTTCACTAGTGATTTACCCGAACGATACGGCCTGCGCTTTGTCAAGAACTGATGCGCGAACGACACACAAGCGTGACCGCACGCATCCTGCACATCGAGACCTCGCAAATCCAGGTCCAAATATGAAGTCGAAAGGCTTCCAGAGCGGTTCCGATGGGCTCGATGGCCTTTAACCACTTTGCGAACGGGCCAATTGTGCAGGGGCTTCAAACTGCCATCGCATCGCGGCAAGATGCGCATCCGCCGAATCTTGCGTCAACCCGATCTGACCGAAGGAGCATTCTCATGTTCGCTACCGCGGAACGCACCATCAAGACCCCCGGCCCCGATCATCCGATCACAATCACACCGAACCCGCTGCGCGTGGTGGTGTCGGTCGACGGCCGTGTCATCGCCGACACGCGCGAAGCGTTGACGCTGCGCGAAACGCATTTCGGAACGGTGCACTACATCCCCCGCAAGGACGTCAGGATGTCGCTGCTGGAGCGTACGCAACACGCGACCTATTGCCCGTACAAGGGCGAGTGCAACTACTACAGCATTCCTGCAGGCGGCGAACGCTCGGTGAATGCGGTATGGACCTACGAGTCGCCCTACGAGCCGGTCGCACAGATCAAGGACCACCTGGCGTTCTATCCGGATCGCGTGGGGCCGATCGAAGAGCGGGTTGCCTAACGCGCGAGCTCACCTTGCCGGTCTTGACCGGCGCGAGCGTCACCGTGTTCGGCTCGGCGTGCGCTAAAAGCCCAACCAGCCAACGGCTGACATGCCGATTACAAGCCGGCGAACAGCGCCATTGCGGCGTACCGTGGCGCAGGCTTGCTGATGGGCTTCACCAACATCAACACCACCGCCGAAGCGCACCAGCTCGCAAGGCTGCGCGCGGCTTTCGGCTGACCTGCCGTCAGGCCGTTCCGTGGCCGAGGGCGGTCACGATGCGCGCGCCAAAACCACACCGCACTTCACAGCACGCGGCAAGCCCGCTACATTCGTCGCTTCGACAACCACACAGAAAGCGGAGGTGCGCGATGGAAGACACTGCAATTCAAGCCCCCACCAACGTGCGGTTTGCCGGGCCTCATCTGAACTGATCGTTCACGCGTCGACCGCGTAGCCGGTCTGCCCCGCGCGGCCATCACCCGCCGCGACGACCACAAACCGCCCCGATTCAAACGCCGCTACCGGCACGCACGTGCCGGCAGCGCCCCGTTCATTTATCGAATCAAGGCCAACGACCATGCTTGAAAACCGTGCCGCACCTGCGCGGCATACCGTGACCACCGTGTTCGATCCCCTGCGCGCTTCCGAAACCGACTGGGGCCATTTCCTCGCCTACTGGCGCCTGCGCGCCGCGGAAGACTTTCCCGGCGACCCTGTTCCTCCCGATGCCGACACCCGGCACAACGTGCTGCAGCCCGGCCCGCTGTATGCCGTTCATCGCGTGCTCGCCGTTGGCGCACACGGCGAATTCATCGGCAGCCTGAGCGCGAGCTTCCGCCGCGAAGGCACGCCCGGGCACGAGGCGTTCGCACCGTTCCTCGAAGCCTGGGGCGGCGTGCTGCGCCCGCACCGGCGCCGCGGCGTGGCGAGCACGCTGCTTCGCGCGTTGCTGGCGTTGATGGAAATGCACTGCAAGTCCGTCGCAACCATCAAGACCCACTTGCCCGACGGCCACGCCTTCCTGCAGGCCATCGGCGCCGTCGAAAAGCACCGCAGCGTCGAGAACCGCATGCCCCTGGCCGGGCTCGACTGGCAGATGCTCGCCCGCTGGCGCGCTGATGGCTTCGCGCCCGCCCACGGCCTGCGCGCCGAGGTGCACGCGGGCCGCGTGCCCTTCGAGCGGCTCGCTGCGCTGATGGCGCCGCTGTCCGCACTGCTGAACGACGCGCCCACCACCAACCTCGAACGGCCGCCGCTGCGCTACGACCTGGAGGACTTCCCGCCCTGGTACGCCGACATGGACCGCCGCGGGGGCGAGCACTTTCTCGTGCTCCTGCTCGACGGGGACGAGGTGGTCGCGGTGTGCGACGCCTCCTGGAACCAGCGCTTCCCCGACCGCTTGCAACAGCGGCTCACGGCCGTCGCGCGCCAGTGGCGCGGCAAGGGCCTTGCAAAGGGCGTGAAGGCCGCCATGCTGCAGCTCGTGCGCGAGCGCCACCCCGAGGTCACGCTGGCCGTGACCCACAACGCCGAAGTCAATGCCCCCATGCTCACCATCAACCACCGGCTCGGCTTTGCCGCGCACAAGCACGACGGCCTCTACCAGATCGACACGCAAAGCCTGCGGACCTTCCTGGAGGCACGGCCATGAAGGCACCCCAGCGACTGCAGGCATTGATCGACGAGGGACTGATCGACACCGTGGTGCGCCAGCTCATGAGCGGCAAGGAAGCCATGGTCTACGTCGTGCGCTGCGGCGACGAGACGCGCTGCGCCAAGATCTACAAGGAAGCCGACAAGCGCAGCTTCCGCCAGGCCGTCGACTACACCGAGAACCGGCGCGTCAAGAACACCCGCGAGGCACGCGCCATGGCCAAGGGCACGCGCTTCGGCCGCAAGGTGACCGAGGCCATCTGGCAGAGCGCCGAGGTCGATGCGCTCTACCGCCTGGCCGCCGCGGGCGTGCGCGTGCCCACGCCGCACAACTTCCTCGAAGGCGTGCTGCTGATGGACCTGGTGACCGACGCCCACGGCGACGCCGCCCCGCGCCTCAACGACGTGGTCTTCTCGCCCGAAGACGCGCTGCGCCACCACGCCAGCCTGCTGAAAGAGGTGATGCGCATGCTGTGCGCCGGCATCGTGCATGGCGACCTCTCCGAGTTCAACGTGCTGCTGGCCGAAGACGGCCCGGTGATCATCGACCTGCCGCAGGCGGTGGACGCCGCCGGCAACAACCACGCGCGGCGCATGCTGCTGCGCGACGTCGAGAACCTGCGCAACTTCTTCGGCCAGTTCGCGCCCGCGCTGCTGCGCACGCACTACGGCGACGAGATCTGGCAGCTGTACGAACGCGGCCTGTTGCGCCCCGAGACGGAACTGACCGGCACGTTCGTGCGCGAGACCGGCCCGGTCGACCTGCGCAACGTGATGCGCGAGGTAGACGACGCACGCGAGGAAGAAGCGGCGGGGGGCGCCGGGCCGGCGGGCCCCCCCCCCAAAAAGGGGGGGCCACCCCCCGGGGGGGTTAAAAAAAAACCGGCCCCCCCCGCCCGGGGAGGGGGGGGTTTGGGGGGT
>NZ_JBGLYN010000095.1:0-23359 GCF_047304045.1 Variovorax sp. Varisp85 | reverse complement strand
GAAGGGGTGGGGGCAAGCGGCGCTCGATAGCTGGATCTGGCGGCCGGCGCTACTTGGGCGCCGCAGCGTCGCCGCCGCTCGGCGCGGGTGCCGCGCCGCCGGAGGAACTGCCGCCATTCGGGCCGCTCATGCCGCCGACACCGGAGTCGGCGGGCCTGACGCCCGCCGGGCTCGCGCCGGTCACCTTCGGTGCGGGGGGTTTGGGATCGCAGGCACTGGCCAGCACACCTGCAACCAGGCACAGGCCGACGATCTGCAAGCGCTGGCATCGTGGCATAGACACTCCTTGAGGAAGGATGGTCCGACAAACAAACTGGCTGTTTTTCTTGCCTCGTCCTTCGCTCGCCGAAGGCCCGGTTTGCGACAGAACGGGGTGTGTTTGTCGCATCATGCGGCAGCATCCAGTCGGGATCAAGGGGCGCAAGGGCGCAATAACCCTTGGAGCCGGCCGTGCCCCCGACTGTCGGCTATCGTTCGCGCCATGAATGCCTCCCTCCGCCTGGGTTGGCGCACGCTCTGGCGCGACCTGCGCGCCGGCGAGCTGCGCCTGTTGATCGTCGCCGTGCTGCTGGCCGTGGCTGCGCTCACGGCCGTCGGCTTCTTCGCCGACCGGCTGCAGGGTGGGCTGAAGCGCGATGCGCGCCAGTTGCTGGGCGGCGATGCGGTGATCGTCAGCGACAACCCGACCCCCGCTGCCTTCGTGGCGCAGGCCAGGGCGCTCGGCCTGGAAGGTTCCGGCACCTACGGCTTCCCGACCATGGCCCGGGCCGAAGATACGCAGGGCGGCGCCAGCAAGCTGGTGGCGCTCAAGGCCGTGGCCGCGGGCTATCCGCTGCGCGGCAGCCTTTTGACCTCGGCCACCCTCGAAGGCCCCGGCAAGGCGACGCGAGACATCCCACCGCCGGGCGAGGTGTGGGTCGATGCCTCGCTGCTCGACTCGCTCGCGCTCAAGGTCGGCGACACGCTGCTGCTTGGCGATGCCGGCCTGCGCGTCGGCCGCGTCATCACGCTGGAGCCCGACCGCGGCGCCGGCTTCATGAGCTTCTCGCCGCGCGTGATGATCAACCAGGCCGACGTCGCGCGCACCGCGCTCGTGCAGCCGGCCAGCCGTGTCGGCTACCGCTATGCGGTGGCGGGCAGCGACGCGGCGGTGAAGCGTTTTTCCGACTGGGCCGACGCCACCATCAAGAAGGGCGAGCTGCGCGGCGTGCGGCTCGATTCCTTCGAGGGCGGCCGGCCCGAGATGCGCCAGACGCTGGACCGCGCCGAGAAATTCCTGAGCCTGGTCGCGCTGCTCGCCGCTCTGCTGTCGGCCGTGGCGGTGGCGCTGGCCGCGCGCGGCTTCGCGGCCAGCCACCTCGACGACTGCGCGATGCTGCGCGTGCTGGGCCAGAGCCAGCGCACCATCGCCGTCGCCTATGCCTTCGAGTTCGCGGTGATCGGCATCGTGGCCAGCGCGCTCGGCGTGGCGATCGGCTTCGCGGTGCACTACGTGTTCGTGCTGCTGCTGGCCGGGCTGGTCGAAACCGCGCTGCCCGCAGCCACGCTGTGGCCGGTGGCCTTCGGACTGGGCATGGGGCTCACGCTGTTGTTCGCCTTCGGCCTGCCGCCGGTGCTGCAACTGGCCCGCGTGCCGCCGCTGCGCGTGATCCGGCGCGATGTCGGCGGCCTCAAGCCCGCTTCGCTCGCGGTGCTGGGTGTCGGCGTCGCGGGCTTCGCGGCGCTGCTGATGGCGGCCAGCAGCGACATCAAGCTGGGCCTCATTGCCGTCGGCGGCTTCGCGGGTGCGGTGGCCGTGTTCGCGCTGCTGAGCTGGCTCGCGGTGAAGGTGCTGCGCCGCAGCGTCAACGAAACCACCGCGCCGCGCTGGCTGGTGCTGGCCACGCGGCAGATCTCGGCGCGGCCGGCGTATGCGGTGGTGCAGGTCAGTGCGCTGTCGGTGGGGCTGCTGGCGCTGGTGCTGCTGGTGCTGCTGCGCACCGACCTCGTCGCGAGCTGGCGCCAGGCCACGCCGCCCGACGCGCCGAACCGCTTCGTCATCAACGTCATGCCCGACCAGAGCGACGCCTTCCAGAAGTCGCTGCGTGATGCGGGCGTGCGCAAGTTCGACTGGTATCCCATGATCCGCGGCCGCCTCGTGGCCATCAACGACAAGCCGGTGTCGCCCGACGACTACGCCGAGGACCGCGCCAAGCGGCTGGTGGACCGCGAGTTCAACCTCAGCAACAGCGTGGCTGCACCTGCGCACAACAGCATCACGGCCGGCAAGTGGACGCCGGATGCAGCCGGCGAAGTGAGCGTGGAAGAGGGCCTGGCCGAGACACTCGGCCTCAAGCTCGGCGACTCGCTGCGCTTCGACATCGGCGGCACGCAGAGCGAGGCGCGCATCACCTCGCTGCGCAAGGTCGACTGGGGCTCGATGCATGCCAACTTCTTCGTCATGTACACGGTGGCTTCGCTGGCCGACGTGCCCACCACCTACATGGGCGCCTTCCGCGCGCCCGAGACGCGGGGCTTCGACAACGCGCTGGTGCGCAGCTATCCGAACGTCACCAACGTGGACATGAGCGCCACCATCAACCAGGTGCAGCGTGTGCTCGACCAGGTGATCCGCGCGGTCGAATTCCTGTTCGGCTTCACGCTCGCGGCCGGGCTGGTGGTGCTGTTCGCGGCTGTCACGGCCACGCGCGAGGAGCGCGCGCGCGAGTTCGCGGTGATGCGCGCGGTGGGCGCGCGTGCCAGCCTGCTGCGGCAGGTGCAGCGCGCCGAGCTGGCGGGTGTCGGCCTGCTTGCGGGTTTTCTCGCGAGCATCGTGGCCTCGGCGATCGGCTGGGCGCTGGCGCGCTATGTGTTCGAGTTCACGTGGAGGGCCTCGCCCATCGTGCCGGTGGCCGGTGCGCTGGCTGGCGCGGTGCTCGCGCTGGGAGCCGGATGGTGGGGCCTGCGCGACGTGCTGCGCCGCCCGGTGGTCGACACGCTGCGCCGCGCTGCCGAGTAGCAAACTTTTTCTTCGGATTCGGGCCGGACGGGGCCGGGGAATGCAATACATTCCCCGGCCCCGTATTCAATTCAGAAGAAGCTTTCTACATGCGCTTGGCGTCATTCCAGATCACCAACTTTCGCTCGATCAACGACAGCGGCCTCATCGATTCCACACAGCAGATCACGGCGGTCCTCGGACGGAATGACAGCGGTAAATCGAACCTGCTGCGCGCACTCCACAGCCTGAACCCGGCAGAGGGCCTGGCCGAACTCAGCCCCATCAAGGACTTCCCGCGCCACCGGCGGCTCGAGGAGTGCACTGGCGAAACGCCGGTCGTCTTCACGCGCTGGAGCCTCGACGAAAGCGAGCAGGCCGAGCTGGCCGGGATCCTGCCGCGCGCGGCGGGCGTGCGCCACGTCACGGCGGCCCGTGGCTATGCCGCCGCGCGCCGGGCCGGGCTCGAAGGGCTCAATGCGCTGTCGCTCGACGTGAGCGACATCAAGGGCAAGGTCCGCAAGATCGTGCCGGCCGTGAAGGCCGCCGCCGAAAAGGTCGCTGAGGAAGCGAAGGCGACGCTCGAGCAGGAGGCCGACACCTTCGATGCCGCGATGATCATGAGCCCCGACTACATCAAGTGGTCGGCCGGCGCGGTCAAGGCGGCGCAGGCCCTGCGCAAGGCGCTGGCCGCGGCGGGCGCCGAACTCAGCGACAAGCAGGAGCAGATGCTGGCCGAGCTGGAAGACATGGCCCTGTCCATCGCCAATGACGCGCCCGCGCTCGCCCGCGCGCAGGCCTGGGTGATCGGGAAGCTGCCGCGCTTCGTCTATGTCGACGAATACCCCGCGCTGCCCGGCCGCCAGAACATTGCCGAGTACCTGGGGCGCCAGGGCTGGGGCCAGCTCACGCCCGAGCAGCAGAGCTTCGGCAAGCTGTGCAAGGTCGCGGGGCTCGATCCGCAGCAGCTGCAGGACCTGCTGGAAAAGAACGACCAGGCCACGCGCAACCAGCTCGCCAATCGCGCGGGCTCGGTGGTGACGGCCGAGGTCCGCCGCCTGTGGAAGGACCGTGCGCTGAAAGTGCGCTTCAACCTCGACGGCCAGTACCTCGACACGCTGGTGTCCGACCCGAACGGCGCCTACGAGGTCGAAGTGAACCTCGACGAGCGCAGCCGCGGCTTCCAGTGGTTCTTCTCGTTCTACATCGCGTTCTTTGCTGACACGAAGGGCGGGCGTGCGGAAGACGCGGTGCTGCTGCTGGACGAACCCGGGCTGCACCTGCACCCGCACTCGCAGGCCGACCTGCTGGCGCACTTCGAGAAAGACTTCGGCAACCAGATCATCTACACCACGCACTCGCCGTTCATGGTGCCTGCGCATCGGCTCGACTCGGTGCGCACGGCCAGCCTCGGCGAGACCAGCGGCACCACTGTGAGCAATGCCGCGGAGGGCGACGAGCGCACGCTGTTCCCGCTGAAGGCTGCACTGGCACTGAGCCGGCTTGGGAGCGAGCCGGTGGAGGTGGAGGCCGCGAAGGCCGTGGCTGTGAAGGCGGAGCCGACGAAGCCGGCGGCTGCAAGAACGGTGACTGCAGAGGGCGTGAAGCCTGTCAGGGCGGCCAAGCCCGTGGAGGTGATGCCTGCCGCCGTGGCAGCGCCTGCCGAAGTGGCGCCCGTTGCCGCAGTCGTTGAGCCTGTCGCCGCACCGATCGCCGCACCGGTCGCTGCCCCGGTCGCGGTGCCACCCGTCACCGTGGCTGCGGCTCCCGCGCCCATGGCCGCGCCTGCCGAGGCGGTCGCCGAGCAGGTGGAACCGGGCTGATCATCCGCGCGCGGCCTGCCTCGTGACCGGGGTGGGCGGGACTTCGTCGCCCTCCTTGAACATCCGCTCCCCCGCAAAGTCCACAAACGCCCGCACCTTCGGCGACAACTGCCGGCTCGACGGCCACAGCGCCGAGAACTGCCCCTGCCGCACGAGGTGCGTGGCCAGCACGCGCTGAAGCTCGCCGCGGTACAGCGAATCGCGCGCCAGGAAGTCGGGCATGTAGGCCACGCCGAGTCCGGCCACGGCCGCGCCCAGCATGGCTTCCATGTTGTTGCACAGCAGGCCGGGCGGCAGTTGCGCGGGCAGCCCGGGCAGGTCCCATTCCTCGACCTTGCCGCCGGTCACGAACTTGTATCGCAGGCAGGCGTGCTGTATCAGGTCGGCCGGCACCTGTGGCACGCCGTGGCGTTCGAGATAAGCCGGTGAGGCCACCAGCACGAACTGGAACGGGCCGAGCCGCCGCGCCACCAGTTGCGAATCGACCAGGTCGCCGCTGCGGATGGCTACATCGACGCCCTCGGCGATCACGTCGACCAGCCGGTCGTTGAAGTCGAGGTCGAGCTCGATCTCGGGGTAGCGCGCCTTGAAGTCCGGCAGGATCGGCAGCAGGAAGCGGTAGCCGATGGTCGGCAGGCTCACGCGCAGCCGGCCGCGCGGGGCGGCGACGGCGTCTTGCATCATGGCGCGCGCATCGTCCAGCTCGTCGAGGATGCGGCGGCAGCGCTCGTGGAAGAGCGCGCCTTCCTGCGTCAGCCGCGTGTGGCGCGTGGTGCGGTTGAAAAGGCGCACGCCGAGCTGCTGTTCGAGCCGTGCGACATTCTTGCCCACCGCCGAAGCCGAGATGCCCAGCTGCCGGCCGGCCTTGGCAAAGCTCAGCTGGTCGGCCGCGCGCACGAAAGATTCGAGTCCGCTGAAGCTGTCCATGGATTAGCAACCCTGGGTTGGGAGTGTGAGGATCACTGGCGTCATTTTCATTCCATTGATTCCTTTCTATCTTCTGTGGCTTCCTTTCTCCTGCGTGAAAGCCTTCGATGTCCACGTCTTCCCCCAACAAGAACTGGCTGCTGGCCGCCGTCTGCCTGGCAGCGCTGGGCATGCCGCTGAGCTTCACCGGCCCGGCGGTGGTGCTGCCCGCGGTCCGCGATGCGCTGGGCGGCAGCCCGGTGCAGCTCAACTGGGTGACCAACGCCTTCATGCTGAGCTTCGGCGCCACGCTGATGGCGGCCGGGGCGCTGGCCGATGCCTATGGGCGCAAGCGCGTGTTCCTGCTGGGGCTCGCGGTGGTGGCGCTGAGCAGCTCGCTGCTGACGCTGGCCCCGGGCATCGTCGCCTTCGATCTGGCGCGGGCCCTGCAGGGGCTGGGCTCGGCCGCGGCCTTTGCGGCGGGCACGGCCGCGCTGGCGCAGGTGTTCGACGGCGCGGCGCGCACGCGGGCCTTCAGCCTGATCGGAACTTCGTTCGGCGTGGGGCTGTCGTGCGGCTCCATCCTCTCGGGCTGGCTCGCTGAGAGCTTCGGCTGGCAGGCGGTGATGCTGAGCCCCGGCGCGGTCAGCCTCGTGGCGCTGTGCATCGCCGCGCCGAGCATGCGCGAGTCGCGCAATCCGGATGCCATGGGGCTCGACATGCCGGGCACAGCGACTTTCACCGCCGCGCTGAGCCTGCTGACGCTCGGCGTGCTGCAGGCGCCCGCCAGCGGCTGGGGCAGCCCGTGGGTGCTTTGCGCGCTGGCGGGCGCGGCGCTGATGGGCGCGGCCTTCATCGCCATCGAGCGGCGCGTGGCGCATCCGATGCTCGATCTGTCGCTGTTCCGTTTTCCGCGCTTCGTGGGCGTGCAACTGCTGGCTGCCGCGCCGGCCTATGGCTTCGTCGTGCTGCTGGTGCTGTTGCCGATCCGCTTCATCGGGCTGGAAGGGCGCAGCGCAATCGAGGCGGGGACTTTCATGTTCGCTCTCTCGGGGCCGATCCTCGTCGTGCCGACGCTGGCGGCATCGCTTGCGCACCGGTTCTCGGCGGGCGTGATCTCGGCCGTGGGGCTGCTGGTGTGCGCGGCGGGGCTGTTCTGGCTCAGCCGCTGCGCGCCGGGCACGCCGCTGCACGACATCGTGTGGCCGCTGTTGTTGATCGGCGCCGGCATCGGCCTGCCGTGGGGCTTGATGGACGGGCTGGCCGTGAGCGTGGTGCCGCGCGAGCGTGCGGGCATGGCATCGGGCATCTTCAACACCGTGCGGGTGGCGGGGGAGGGGATTGCGCTGGCGCTGGTGGGGGCCGGGCTGACGGCACTTGTGACGGCGCGACTGGGGCCTGCCGCCGCCGCATCGCAGGCGGCGCAGCGCGTCACGACCGGGGACTTGTCCCAGGCGCTGGCCCTGCTGCCCGGCATGGACCGCGCGGCGCTGCTGCATGCCTACGGCGCGGCGTTCGGCACGCTGCTGTGCGTGCTGGCAGGCGTGACGGTGGTGACGGCGCTGGTGGTGTTCGCGTTCCTGCGTGGCGAGACGCACGCTGAGGCTGGTGCCGTGGCGCTGGAGTCGACGGCCTGTTGAGACCTGCTCAGGCTTGCGCGGCCGCCTCGAAGATGTCGCGCAGCCATTGCGTGAACACTCGCACCCGCGACGACAGCTGCCGGTTCTGCGCGTACAGCACCGAGACCGGCATCGGCGGTGGCGCGAAGCCGGGCAGCAGCACCTTCAGTCGCCCGTCTGCAAGTTCGCTGGCCACGCGATAGCGCGGCACCTGCACCAGCCCCAGGCCCGCGACGGCCGAGCCGGTGTACAGGTCGGCGCCCGTCACCGAGACGATGCCGCCGAGCTGCACGCTCGTCACCCGCCCGTCGACCGTGAATTCGAGCGGCACCGCCTTGCCCGTGGCGCTGGAGATGTAGTGGATGGCGCGGTGCGCCGACAGCGCTTCCACGCTCTCGGGCTCGCCGTGCTGCGCCAGGTAGGCCGGGCTCGCGACCGTGACCTGCGGCAGCAGCGCCACGCGCCGCCCGACCATCGATGAATCTTGCAGCGTGCCCGCGCGCAGGACGCAGTCGACGCCTTCGCGCACCAGGTCGACCAGCCGGTCGTCTTCGCCGATGTGCAGTTCCAGGTCGGGATATCGCGTCAGGAACGCCGGCAGCGCGGGCACCACGAAATGCCGCGCCAGCGTGCCCTGCAGGTTCACGCGCAGCAGCCCCTTGGGCGCCTCGTCGCGGAACAGGCCTTCGGCCTCTTCGACGTCGGCCAGCAGCCGAACGCAGCGGCGGTAGTAGGCCTCGCCGTCCTGCGTGAGGCGCACGGTGCGGGTGGTGCGCTCCAGCAGCCGGGTTCCCAGGCGCTGCTCCACGCGCTTGATCAGGTTGGTGACGGTGGCGCGCGGAATCTGCAGGTCTTCGGACGCCTGCGTGAAGCTCTGGCGCTCGGCGATGCGTACGAAGGCCAGCATTTCCTGGAAGCGGTCCATGGCCGGGCTCCGAATCTATTGTTGAAATAAATGGAATAGTAATGGCAATTTGAGGCTGATTATCTTTGTATGGGAACGATCGATCATTCGTCTCACCAACCCACCACTGCACAGGAAACAGCCATGAACAAGCCCTCCAACTCCAAAGTCGCCCTCGTCACCGGCGCATCGCGCGGCATCGGCGCCGCCATTGCGCGGCGTCTCGCCAAGGACGGCTTCGCGGTCGCCGTCAACTACGCGTCGAGCCCGGCGCAGGCCGACGCCCTCGTCGCCGAACTGCAGGCCGCCGGCGGCAAGGCTTTCGCGGTCAAGGCCGACGTGGCCAGCGCCGGCGAAGTGCGCGCCATGTTCGACGCCGTCGAGGTGCAACTCGGCAAGGTCGACGTGCTGGTCAACAACGCCGGCGTGCTCAAGACCGTGCCGCTGGCCGAGCACACGGACGCGCTCTACGACCAGACCTTCGACATCAACGTGCGCGGCACCTTCAACACGCTGCGCGAAGCCGCCACGCGCGTCAACGAGGGCGGGCGCGTCGTCAACTTCTCGAGCACCACGCTCGCGCTGAACATGCCCGGCTATGCGATCTACAACGCCACCAAGGCGGCGGTCGAGGCCTTCACGCACGTCTTCGCCAAGGAGCTGCGCGGCCGAAACATCACGGTGAATGCCGTGGCGCCGGGCCCGATCGCCACCTCGCTGTTCCTCGACGGCAAGACCGACGAACAGATCCAGACCTTCGCCAGGATGCCGCCGCTGCAGCGCCTCGGCCAGCCCGAGGACATCGCCTCGGTGGTGGCCTTCCTCGCCGGCCCGGACGCGGGCTGGGTCAACGGGCAGGTCCTGCGCGCCAACGGCGGCGTGGCCTGAGCCATTCGCTTTCTCGGATCAACCCAACCCATACGGAGAAACCTCATGCAAAAGCAGATCATCCTGGTCACCGGTGCTGGCACCGGCATCGGCAAGCTCGGCGCGCAATCGCTGGCCGAAGCCGGCCACGTCGTCTACGCGTCGATGCGCGACATCGCGGGCCGCAATGCCGGCCGCGCCGCCGAACTGCGCTCGCTTGCCGCGGCGAAGAACATTCAGCTCTACCCACTCGAACTCGACGTGCTCTCGCAGGACTCGGCCGATGCCGCCGCCGCGACCATCGTGCGCGAGCAGGGCCACCTCGACGTGGTGATGCAGAACGCCGGCCACCTCGTGGTCGGTCCGACCGAGGCCTTCACGCCCGAAGAGATCGTGAAGGTGTTCGACACCAACGTGCTCGGCGCGCAGCGCGTGAACCGCGCGGTGCTGCCGTACCTGCGCAGGCAGGAATCGGGGCTGATACTGTGGATCAGCAGCACCACCACCAAGGGCGGCTTTCCGCCGTTCATGGGCCCTTATGGCGCGGCCAAGGCGGCGATGGATTCGCTGGCCGTCACGCTGGCCTACGAGATCGCGCGCTTCGGCATCGAGACTTCCATCGTCGTGCCGGGCGCATTCACCAGGGGCACCGACCACTTCCCGAGCGCGGGCAAGCCGGCCGATGCCGCGACCGCCGCCGCCTACAGCCGCTACGACGGCGTGATGGACCAGATCGGCGAACGCCTCTCGGCGCTGACGCCCGACAACGCCGACCCGCAGGCCGTGGCCGACGAAATCGTGCGCATCGTGGGCTTGCCCGCCGGCACACGGCCGATGCGCTCGCTGATCGACTTCGTGGGCGACGGTGCTACGGAGGTGTTCGAGGTGTCGGAGCGTGTGCGCATCGAGTTCGCGAAGCGCATCGGCATGGGCGATCTGCTCGAAGCGAAGGTACGGCGCCAAGAGGCCAAGAAGCTAAGAGGAAGTTAAGGGAGGCGTCATAAAAGGTGGGTCGGTCTTCCTGTCCAATAGCGGCATGGAAAACCCACCCCACGACCTCGCGGAACGCGTGACCGAGCTCGAGATCAAGTCGAGCTACGCCGAAGACCTGCTCGACCAGCTGAACATGACGATCTACCGCCAGCAGCAGCAGATCGACCGGCTGATCCTGCAGGTGACGCAACTCAAGGAGCAGGCGCAAAGCGCGGGTCAGGACGGCGCTGCGCGCAACCCGCGCGACGAGCTACCGCCGCACTATTGAAGACGTTCAGCCGTGCGAGTGCCAGAGCACGGCGAAGAAATGGCAGGTGCTGCCCGCCAGCACGAACAGGTGCCACACCGAATGCGCGAAGCGCACCTTGTTGTCGAACAGGAACACCACGGCGCCCGCCGTATAGAAGAGCCCGCCGGCCACCAGCCAACCCAGCCCCGCCGGTGACATGCGCTCGTACAGCGGCACGGCAGCCATCAGCGCCATCCACCCCATCGCCACATAGAGTCCGGTCGACCACAGCGGATGCTGCAGCCGGTTGAACAGCTTGGCGCTCACGCCCAGCACGGCCGCCGCGCAGATGGCGCCGAACAGCGTCCACCCCAGCGGACCGCGCAGCACGCCGAACACGAAGGGCATGTAGCTGCCCGCGATGAACAGGTAGATGGCCGCGTGGTCCAGCCGGTTGAACCAGGCCTTGGCCCGGCCCATGGGCAGTGCGTGGTACAGCGTGGAGATCAGGTACAGCACGATGGCCGTGCCCGCGAACAGGCAGGCGCCGACCACGCCCGCGGCCTGCCCCTTCTGCGCCGCGTTGTAGACCAGGATGGGCAGCGCGGCGATGGCCAGCGCCAGGCCCAGGCCGTGGCTCAGGGCATTGAAGAGTTCTTCCATCGCCGTCTGGTCGCGGGCTGCCAGCACGGAGGTGCGCTGCGAGGGTTGCGTCTGGGAGGGAGCTGTCGTCATCGGAACCTCATGCAGATGGAGGGATGCAGTGGTTGCCTACTTGACCTGCTGCTTGCCCAGCTTGCGCGCCAGCGTGCGCCGGTGCATGCCGAGCCTGCGCGCGGTCTCCGAGATGTTGAAGCCGGTTTCGGCCAGCGTCTCGTGGATGCGCTCCCATTCGAGCGTCTTGATCGAGGTCGAGCGGTTGGTCAGCTCGACCTCTGTGGTGCCGGCGGCTCGGCCGAAGGCGGCCTCGATGTCGTCGGTGTTCGACGGCTTGGCCAGGTAGTGGCAGGCGCCGAGCTTGATGGCCTCGACGGCGGTGGCGATGCTGGCGAAGCCCGTCAGCACCACGATCAGCATCTCGGCGTTGTGCCGGTGCAGCATCTGCACGCAGGCCAGGCCCGAGGCCTCGCCGTTGAGCTTGAGGTCGACCACCGCGTAGCCCGGCGACGAGGTGGCGAGCAGCGCCTCGACGTCTCCGAGGTTGTTGGCGAGCGCCACGGCATAGCCGCGCCGCTCGAAGGAGCGGCCGAGTGTGCGCGCGAAGGCGTCGTCGTCCTCGACGATCAGCAACTGGCGCTCAGCTCCGGTTTCGGTCATGGCCTTCCGTTTCGATGGTCTCGCCGTCGAGGACCTCTTCGTCCCCTGCTTCTTCTTCCAGCACGATGGCCGCGAGCGGCAGCGTGATCGTCACGATCGCGCCGCCCTCGGGCCGGTTGGCCGCCGCGACGCGGCCACCCACGGTGCGCGCCACGTTGACGACCAGGAACAGCCCCAGCCCGCCGCCGGGTCGCCCCTTGCTCGACTGGTAGGGCTTGCCGAACTCCTTCAGGATGGCCGGCAGGAAGCCGGGGCCCGCGTCGGTGACCGTGATCGTCAGCGCGTCGGCGTCGTGCGCCGCTTCGAGGCGCAGCCAGTGCGGCGACGCCTCCAGCGCATTGTCGAGCACGTTGCAGATCATCTGCTTCAGCGCCGAGTCCGAGACCATGGGCAGGTCGCGGCCGAAGCGATTGTCGTATTCGAAATCTTCCACCGGGCGGGTGGTGCGCCACTCTTCGATCAGGTCGTCGAGGAAGGTGCTGACGGTGGTTTCCTCGGAGGACTCGCCGCGCGCCTCGCCGGCCGACAGCAGGATGCCGCTCACGATGCTCTTGCAGCGCTGGATCTGCAGCTCCATCTCGGCCACCTCGGTCAGCAGCTCGGGGTCGGAGCTGAAATGCGGCAGCCGGCGCCAGTCGCCCAGGATCACCGCCAGCGTGGCCAGCGGCGTGCCCAGCTCGTGCGCCGCACCCGAAGCCAGCAGGCCCATGCGCACGATGTGTTCTTCCTCCGAGGCGCGCTGGCGCAGGTCGGCCAGCCGCGCGTCGCGCGCGCGCAGGTTGCGGCTGATGCGGGTGATGAAGATCACGAGCAGCGCCGCGTTCAGCGCGAAGCACACCAGCATGCCCTGGACGAAGGGGCTCCAGAGGCCGCGGTCGTGGTCCAGCGGCAGCGCGAGCGGGCGCGAGAACAGCGCCAGCCCGGCGAAGCAGATGCTGGTGATGACCACGATGGTCCAGGTCGACCATGGCTTCAGCAGCACTGCGCCCAGCGTCACCTGCAGCAGGAACAGGAACACGAAGGGGTTGGTGGCGCCGCCGCTCAGGTAGAGCTGCGCGGTGAGCGTGGCCACATCGACCAGCAGCGCGAGGAACAGTTCGCCGTTCGTCACGCGCCGGTGGCTGCGCGAGCGCAGCAGGCTGACCATGTTGAAGAGCGCCAGGCAGGCCAGCACCTGCAGCATGTGGTCCAGCGGCAGGCGGATCGCGAAGCCGTAGTGCACCACCAGGATGGTGACCACTTGCCCGACCACGGCGAACCAGCGCAGCTGGATCAGCTGCTGCATGTTCTGGTGGCCGGTGGCGTTGTCGAGGCTCGCGACACCGGCGCGGGGGGCGTGCAGCTCTCCTGCGATCGCCTCAATCGCGGTGGGCATCTTCGGCAGGGCGGGTGTCGGCATGGGCCGCATTTTCGCTGCGCCGCACGAACCAGGCGGCGATCAGCACCATCAGCGCCAGGCCATACCAGGTCAGGGCGTAGACGAGATGGCTGTTGGGGAAGGCGATGACCGTGAGGCCGGCGGCGGGCCAGGCCGGGGTGCCGTTCGCAGCCTGCGCGGGAGCGGCCTCGGCATCGACGAAGTAGGGCGCGACGTTGTTCAGGCCGCGCGCCGCGGCAATGGCCTGCACGTCGCGCGAGAACCAGCGCTCGCCGGCCGGATCGTTCTTGCGCAGGAAGCCGCCCTTGGGTTCGGTCAGGCGCAACAGGCCGGCGACGTTGGTTTCGCCCTGCGGCTCTGGCGCGGTGCGGGCCTGGCGTTCGCGCGCCTCGGGCGGCACGAAGCCGCGATTGACCAGCACCACGGTGCCTTCGGTCGTGCGCAGCGGGGTCAGCACCCAGAAGCCCGGGCCGAGCTTCGTGCTGGCCTGCACCAGCGTTTCCTTGTCATGGAGGAAGATGCCGGCGAGGCGGACATGCCGGTATTCGTCGTTGGCCGCGTTGACGGTGGGCCATTCGGTTCGCCCGGGGGCCGTGGCGGCCGGGGCATGCACGCGCTGGTCGACGCGGGCGATGAGATCGAGCTTCCAGGCCCTGCGCTCGACCTGCCAGGTGCCGAGCGAGATGAAGCCGGCAAAGGCGAGAGCGGCGCAGACCGCCAGCGCCACCCGCGCCACCCGCGAGGTATCGGAACGCTGGCGCGCGGCCTGCTGCGTCATCAGGGCATGTTCTTCATGTCATGCATCGAGTGCGGCATCATGTTGGTGTTCATGTGGTACATGACCCACAGCGAACCGGCCAGCGTGATGACCACGAGCACCAGCGTGAAGATCAGTGCCAGCATGTTCCAGCCGCCTTCGGACTTGGCGTCCATGTGCAGGAAGTACACCATGTGCACCACGATCTGCACCACGGCAAAGGCCAGGATGACCAGCGCGGTGGTGCCTGGCTTGTCGAAGACCTTGCCCATCACGATCCAGAACGGAATGGCGGTGAGGATCACGGCCAGCACGAAGCCGGTCATGTAGCCCTTGAAGGTGCTGTGGCTCACCGGGCCGTCGTCGTGGCCGTGGTCGTCATGGCCATGGGCGCCATGGCCGGCGGTTTCGATATGCGCGCTCATTGCAGCGATCCCATCAGGTACACGAAGGTGAAGACGCCGATCCAGACCACGTCCAGGAAGTGCCAGAACATCGACAGGCACATCAGGCGTCGGCGGTTGGCGGCGGTGAAGCCGTGCTTGGGCAGCTGGATCATCAGCACGATGAGCCAGACGATGCCGAAGGTCACGTGCAGCCCGTGGGTGCCCACCAGCGCGAAGAACGACGACAGGAAGGCGCTGCGCTGCGGGCCGGCGCCTTCGTGGATCAGGTGCGCGAACTCGTACAGCTCCAGGCCGATGAAGCCCGCGCCCAGCAGGCCGGTGATGGCCAGCCAGAACAGCACGCCGCCCATGCGGCGCTGCTGCATCTGGAGCACGGCAAAGCCGTAGGTGATGGACGAGAACAGCAGCAGCGAGGTGTTGATCGCCACCAGCGGCAGGTCGAACAGGTCGGCGCCCGAGGGGCCGGCCGCGTAGCTGCGGCCCAGCACGCCATACACCGCGAACAGGCAGGCGAAGACCAGGCAGTCGCTCATCAGGTAGAGCCAGAACCCGAGCAGCGTGCCGTTCTCGGGGTGGTGGTCTTCGTTGCGGACGTTGAACACCTCGAAGGTGGGCACGCTCGAGGCGTTGCCCACGGTGTTCGCGTGGCTGGAGGGGAGGGCGGTACTGTTAGACATGGGCGGCCAGCAGGCGCGTGCGCGCGTCTTCGGTGCGAACGACTTCATCCGCGGGGATGTGGTAGTCGCGCTTGTAGTTGAAGGTATGGATGATCACGGCGGCGAGCATGGAGAAGAAGCCGATGCCGGCCACGAGCCACATCTGCCAGATCAGAGCGAAGCCGCACAGCGCGGCCAGCGCGGCGATGATGAAGCCGGCGGCCGTGTTCTTGGGCATGTGGATCGGGCTGAAGCCTTCCACCGGACGCTCGTAGCCGCGGGCCTTCATGTCGGACCAGGCGTCGTTGTCATGGATGCGCGGCGTGAAGGCGAAGTTGTAGGCCGGCGGCGGCGACGAGGTCGACCACTCCAGCGTGCGGCCGTTCCACGGGTCGCCTGTGGTGTCGCGCAGCGACTCGCGGCGGATGTAGCTCACCACCAGCTGGATGATGAACGAGCCGATGCCCAGCGCGATCAGCACGGCGCCGAAGGCAGCAACCTGGAACCAGATCTGCAGCGACATGTCCTGGAAGTGGTTCATGCGGCGCGTGACGCCCATCAGGCCCAGGATGTACAGCGGCATGAAGGCGAACCAGAAGCCGACGATCCAGAACCAGAACGAGCACTTGCCCCAGAACGGATCGAGCTTGTAGCCGAAGGCCTTCGGGAACCAGTAGGTGATGCCGGCCAGCATGCCGAACAGCACGCCGCCGATGATCACGTTGTGGAAGTGGGCGATCAGGAACAGGCTGTTGTGCAGCACGAAGTCGGCCGGGGGAACGGCCAGCAGCACGCCGGTCATGCCGCCGATCACGAAGGTGATCATGAAGCCGATGGTCCACATCATGGGCAGCTCGAAGCGGATGCGGCCGCGGTACATGGTGAAGAGCCAGTTGAAGATCTTCGCGCCCGTCGGGATCGAGATGATCATCGTCGTGATGCCGAAGAACGAGTTCACGCTGGCGCCGGAGCCCATGGTGAAGAAGTGGTGCAGCCACACGAGGTACGACAGGATCGTGATCACGACCGTCGCGTACACCATCGAGGCGTAGCCGAACAGGCGCTTGCCCGAGAAGGTGGAGACCACTTCCGAGAAGATGCCGAAGGCCGGCAGGATCAGGATGTACACCTCGGGGTGGCCCCAGATCCAGATCAGGTTCACGTACATCATGGCGTTGCCGCCGAGGTCGTTCGTGAAGAAGTTGGTGCCGACGTAGCGGTCGAGCGACAGCAGGGCCAGCACGGCGGTCAGCACCGGGAAGGCGGCGACGATCAGCACGTTGGTGCACAGGGCGGTCCAGGTGAAGACGGGCATCTTCATCATGGTCATGCCGGGCGCGCGCATCTTCACGATGGTCGCCAGCAGGTTCACGCCGGAAAGCAATGTGCCCACCCCCGCTATCTGCAACGACCAGATGTAGTAGTCGACCCCCACGTCGGGACTGAACAGGATGCCAGACAGCGGCGGATAGGCCAGCCAGCCGGTCTTGGCGAACTCGCCGACGAACAGCGACGCCATCACGAGGCCGGCGCCGAAGGTGGTCATCCAGAAGCTGAAGTTGTTCAGGAACGGGAAGGCCACGTCGCGCGCGCCGATCTGCAGCGGCACCACGAAGTTCATGAGGCCCGTGACCAGCGGCATCGCCACGAAGAAGATCATGATCACGCCGTGGGCGGTGAAGACCTGGTCGTAGTGGTGCGGTGGCAGGAAGCCGGCGTTGTCGCCGAAGGCCATCGCTTGCTGGGCCCGCATCATCAGGGCGTCGGCGAAGCCGCGAAGCAGCATCACCAGGCCCAGGATGATGTACATGATGCCGATCTTCTTGTGGTCGATGCTGGTGATCCAGTCGCGCCACAGCATGCCCCACAGCTTGAAGTAGGTCAGTGCGCCCAGCACGGCGATGCCGCCCAGCACCACGCCCGCGAAGGTCGCGAGCAGGATGGGTTCGTGGAAGGGAATCGCCTCCCAGGAGAGGCGGCCGAAGACGAGCTTCGTCAGGTCTAGGTTCTGCAACATCTTATTCTTCGGTGGTGCACATCGCGGTGACGTACTTGCGCTTTGGCGAATCGAGGGAGTCGGCCTGCCAGGCCTGCTTGGTGGCGACGTTGAAGGCGCCGGGCTTGCCCAGGCCGCCGTCGGCGTCGATGGCCATCATTTCCTTCATGCACATCTTGCTGCGGTCGACGCACAGGTTGAGGATGGCGTCGTACAGCGCGGGGTCCACCGACGCGTAGTGGCGCACGGGCTCGCGTTCGCTCGGCACCTCGAGCTTCTTCTGGTAGAGCTCGCGCGTGAGTTCGCCGTCCTTGCCGGCCTTGACCTTCTGCACCCACTGGTCGAAGTCGCCGTTGCTCAGGCCGTGGAACTTGAAGCGCATGCCCGAGAAGCCGGCGCCGCTGTAGTTGGCGGAGAAGCCTTCGAACTCGCCCGGCTTGTTGATCACCGCGTGCAGCTTGGTCTCCATGCCCGGCATGGCGTAGATCTGGCCGGCCAGAGCGGGGATGAAGAACGAGTTCATGACCGAGGAGGCCGTGATCTTGAAGCTGATCGGGCGGTCCACCGGGGCGGCCAGCTCGTTCACCGTGGCGATGCCCTGCTCGGGGTAGATGAAGAGCCACTTCCAGTCGAGGGCCACCACTTCGACCACCAGCGGCTTGGCTTCGGCCGGGATTGCGCGTTGCGCGTCGAGGCGGCGCAGCGGCTGGTAGGGGTCGAGCGTGTGGGTGCTGATCCAGGTGATGGCGCCCAGCGCGATGATGATGAGCAGCGGCGCCGCCCAGATCGCCAGTTCGAGCTGGGTCGAGTGGTCCCAGTCGGGGCTGTAGGTGGCCTCCTTGTTCGACTGGCGGTAGCGCCAGGCAAAGAAGACGGTCAGGGCGATCACCGGGATGATGATGATCAGCATCAGCACGGTGGAGACGACGATGAGGCGTCCCTGCTGATTGGCGATGTCGCCGGAGGGGTTCATCAACACCGTGTTGCAGCCCGCCAGGAGCATGGCGGAAAGCAGCAGGAGTGATCGGCGAAGGTTCTTGAGGATGTGCATGCCGGGGGAAAAGAGGTGCAGGGGCGACGCAAAAAGACCCCACAATCTACGCTCGAAGACGGGTTTCGCCTATTGGACGTTTTGTCCTATGGCGGTAAATGTGTTTCGGTGCGACGCTCTAGGTTCTCCATGGTCTTTTGTGTCGCGTCCAGGCGTGACACCTGAATTACAGCAAGCAATGACGACGTCCAGCATCAGTCCGCAAGGCGCACAGCCGCTGCCGAACTCGCCCGAGCACGGCGGCGCCCGGCAGGGCGACGACCACTCGCACATCGCCCCCGGCGAGATCGCGGTCGGCGTGATCATCGGCCGCGCCTCCGAATATTTCGACTTCTTCGTCTACGGCATCGCCTCGGTGCTGGTGTTCCCGGCGGTCTTCTTCCCCTTCGAGCAACACCTCGAAGGTGTTCTGTACTCGTTCCTGATCTTCTCCTTCGCCTTCATCGCGCGTCCGTTCGGAACTGTCATCTCGATGATGATCCAGCGACGTTTCGGGCGCGAGGCTAAGCTCACGCTGGCGCTTTTCGTGCTGGGCACCTCCACCGCCGGCATCGCTTTCCTTCCGGGCTACGCGAGCCTCGGCTTCACGGCCATCGTGCTGCTGTCGGTGTTCCGCTTCGGCCAGGGCCTGGCGCTGGGCGGCTCGTGGGACGGCCTGCCTTCGCTGCTGGCGCTGAATGCGCCCGCCAACCGCCGCGGCTGGTACGCGATGCTGGGCCAGCTGGGTGCGCCCATCGGCTTCTTCATTGCCAGCGCGCTATTCGCCTACCTGTATTCGAGCCTGCCGTCCGAGGACTTCCTCGACTGGGGCTGGCGCTATTCCTTCTACGTGGCCTTCGCGATCAACGTGGTGGCGCTGTTCGCGCGCCTGCGCCTGGTGGCCACCGACGAATACTCGCGCCTGCTCGAGGAACGCGAACTGGAGCCCACCAGCGTGACCGAGCTGGTCCGCTCGCAGGGCGCCAACCTGCTGATCGGCGCCTTCGCCGCGCTGGCCAGCTATGCGCTGTTCCACCTGATCACCGTGTTCCCGCTGTCGTGGATCACGCTGTACTCCGACCAGTCGGTCAGCGAATTCCTGGTCGTGCAGATGATCGGCGCGGTGCTGGCCGCAGCCGGCATCGTGGCCTCGGGCCTGCTGGCCGACCGCATCGGCCGCCGCTTCACTCTGGGCGGCCTGGCTGCTGTGATTGCCGCGTTCAGTGGCTTCGCCCCCACGCTGCTCGATGGCGGCCGTCTCGGCCAGGACATCTTCATTCTGGTGGGCTTCGTGATCCTGGGCCTGTCGTACGGCCAGGCGGCCGGCGCCGTGACCTCGAACTTCGCGCCCAAGTACCGCTACGTCGGCGCGGCCCTGACGGCCGACCTGGCCTGGCTGATCGGCGCGGCGTTCGCGCCGCTGGTCGCGCTGGGCCTGTCGGCCCACTTCGGCCTGGCGTACGTCAGCGTCTACCTGCTGTCGGGCGCGGTCGCCACGCTGGCCGCGCTGGGGCTGAACCGGGCGCTGGCGCGCGACTGACCGGCTGCGCAGCCATTTCTTCCGTAAGGGGCCGTTTCGGCCCCTTTTTCATTAGGATGCCCCGATGTTCGCTGCCGCAATTTTCGACATGGATGGGCTGCTGATCGATTCGGAGCGCCCCATCATGGCCGCCTGGATCGAGGCTGCCCGCACGCTCGGCATCGAGCTTTCGCATAGCGAGTACCTGCAGGTCGTGGGGCTGGCCACCTCCGAGTCCGAACTCATCCTCGCATCGCTGCTCGGCGGCGCTGACGCCTACCGCCACGCCATCGGCCATGTGCGCCAGCGGCTGCAGCTGGCGCGCTCCGACGGCACGCCGCTGTTTCCCATCAAGCCCGGTGCGGGCGAATTCCTGGCGGCGCTGCGCGAACGCGGCACGCGCTGCGCCGTGGCCTCGTCGTCGACCAGCGGGCAGATCCAGGCCTGCCTCGGCAGTCTCGACGTGCTTCATCACTTCGAGGCTTTCGCGGGCGGCGACGAGGTGGCGCGCGCCAAGCCCGATCCGGCGCTCTACCTGCTCGCAGCCGGGCGGCTGGGCGTGGACCCCGTGGACTGCATCGCCTTCGAGGACAG
This sequence comes from Variovorax sp. Varisp85, assembly GCF_047304045.1. Taxonomy (NCBI): domain Bacteria; kingdom Pseudomonadati; phylum Pseudomonadota; class Betaproteobacteria; order Burkholderiales; family Comamonadaceae; genus Variovorax; species Variovorax sp. Varisp85. The sequence goes on along the minus strand of NZ_JBGLYN010000095.1, from coordinate 3,387 downwards.
CGAGAACGGCGCCAAGGCGGCGCTGGCCGCGGGCATGCGCGTGGTGGTGGTGCCCGATCTCAAGCAGCCGCCCGAATCCATCGTCGAGCGGGCATTCCACGTACTCGGCTCGCTGCACGACGCGTTGGCACATCTGCCGCGCTGGTTTCCTTCGCCGGCGGAAAGGCAGCAGCCCGCGTGACCGGGTCTGTTCAGAGCACTTCGTCGCGCAGCTGCGGGAACACCTTCGACACCTTTGCGAGCAGGTAGTCGCCGTAGCGGCCGTTGAAGGCGTGCACGTTGGCGCGGTCCCAGCGCTCGGCGCTGTCGTCGCGTGCCTCGGCGCCGGCGAGCCCTGCGATGCGCTGCACGCGGGCCTCGAAATTCGGATCGAAGAACAGCGGGAACGACAGCCGGTCGCGGCCCGAGGTGTTGCGCTTCACGCGGTGCGGCGTCGACTTGTAGAGCCCGCCGGTCATGCGGTCGAGCATGTCGCCGATGTTGCAGACGAACGAGCCGGGAATCGGCGGCGCGTCGATCCATCCGTCCGGCGTGTGCACGGCGAGGCCGCCCACGGTGTCCTGGTGCAGGATGGTGAGCAGCCCGTAGTCGGTGTGCTCGCCCACGCCCCATTGCACGTCGAGGCCTTCGGGCACTGGCTGCGAGGGGTAGTTGAAGAGGCGGAACAGGATCAGCGGGTCGGCCGTGTAGCGTTCGGCGAAGTAGCTCCCGGGCAGGCCCAGGCTCAGCGCGATGCCTTCCATCAGCCGGTGGCCGAGTTGCGTGACGGCGGCCATGTAGTCGAGGATGGTCTCGCGCAAGCCCGGCACATCGGGAAACAGATTGGGCCCGTGCACCGGCGTCTTCGCCTGCACCAGCGGATGCGTGGCGGGCAGCTCGGTGCCGAGGTAGAGCCCTTCCTTCCAGTCGGGCCGGCCGGAGGTCAGCTCGCCGCCGAGGGGAAAGTAGCCGCGCCACGCGCGCCCGCCCAAGGCCATGCGCCACCGCATCTTGGTTTCCTCGGGCAGGTCGAAGAAGCGGTGGCTCAGGTCTTCGAGCCGCTTCACGAGCGCCGCGTCGACGCCGTGGCCCGTCGCGTAGAAGAAGCCGTGCGCGCGGCAGGCCGCGCCGATCTGCGCGGCGACTGCGTCGCGCCCGGCTGTGCCCGCCACGAGGGGCGCGACGTCGATGAGGGGGAGGGCCGTGTCGGTCATGCGTCTCTCGCAAAGGGCGACCGGATGTCGGCCAGGAACTGCTGCGCGCGCGGATGCTGCGGACGGTTGAAGAAATCGTCGGGCGTGGCGCGTTCCAGCACCTTGCCCTCGTCCATGAACAGCACGCGGTCGGCCACCTCGCGCGCGAAGCCCATCTCGTGCGTCACGCAGACCATCGTCATGCCGTCGCGCGTGAGGTCGCGCATCACCAGGAGCACTTCACCGACCATCTCGGGGTCGAGCGCACTCGTGGGTTCGTCGAACAGCATCAGCGGCGGCTGCATGGCCAGCGCGCGCGCAATCGCCACGCGCTGCTGCTGGCCGCCCGACAGTTCGCTGGGCCACGCATTCGCCTTGTTCGACAGGCCCACGCGCTGCAGCAGCGCCATCGCGCGCTCCTCGGCCTCCTTGCGCGTGAGGCCGCGCAGCTGCATCGGCGCCATGGTGCAGTTCTGCAGCACCGTGAGGTGCGGAAAGAGGTTGAACTGCTGGAACACGAAGCCGATGCGCGAGCGGAAGGCGTTCACGTCGAGGCCGGGCGCATGGATGTCCTGGCCGTCCACGGCGATGCGGCCCGACTGGATCGGCTCCAGCCGGTTGAAGGTGCGGATCAGCGTCGACTTGCCCGAGCCCGAGGGCCCGCACACCACGACGACTTCGCCCTTGTGGATGGTCTCGGTGATGTCGACCAGCGCGTGGTAGCTGCCGTACCACTTGTTGACTTTTTCGAGTTCGATCATGCGGACACCTTGGGTGCAACGGTGGACATGCCGCGGCGCGCAAGCCGGCGTTCCAGCCAGTAGGCGAAGCGCGACAGGCCGAAGCAGAGAATGAAATACGTGCCGCCCAGGATCAGGTAGATCTGCGCCGGCTTGGTGAACACCTGCGTGTTGATCTGCGTCGCGATGAACGACACCTCGGCCAGCCCGATGATGTAGCCCAGCGAGGTTTCCTTGATGGTCGAGACGAACTGGTTCACCAGCGAGGGCAGCATGCTGCGCAGCGCCTGCGGCAGCACCACGAGGCGCATCGCGCGGCCGTAGCCCAGGCCCAGCGCGCGGGCGGTTTCCATCTGCCCGCGGGGCAGGCCCTGGATGCCGGCGCGCACGATCTCCGCGAGGTAGGCGGCGTCGAATATCACCAGCGCGATCAGCATGGTGGTGAACTGGTCGGTCTTCACGCCCGTGACGCTCGGCAGGAAGAAGTAGGCCCAGAAGATCACCATCAGCAGCGGCAGGCCGCGCACCACGAACACGAAGCCCGTGACCGGCCAGCGCAGCCAGCGCCACGGGCTGACGCGCGCGAGGCCGAGCACTATGCCCAATGGCAAGGCGAGTACGAGCCCGCAGGAGGCCAGCAGCAGCGTGAGCACCAGTCCGCCGAGCGGGCCATTCGGGTACTGCCCGATGAGGAAGTAGACCCAATAGTCGTTGATGATCTGCAGCATCGCCCGGCGTCCTCAGATCGTGCGCACCGGATACCGGTGGTGGTACCACGTCGCCAGCCCCGTGATCGCCAGCGACACCGTCAGGTACGCCGCGCTCGCGAAAGCGAAGGACTCGAAGCTGCGGAAGGTCGCGCTCTCGACCTGGCCGGCCTGGTACATCAGCTCGGCCACACCGATCACAGTGGCGATGGAGGTGTTCTTCCAGAGGCTCAGCGTCTGCGAGATCAGCGGCGGGACAGTCACGCGCAGCGCCTGCGGCAGCACCACGCCGCGCATGGTGGCGAGGTAGCTGAAGCCCATCGCGCGGCCGGCCTCGAACTGCACCGTGGGGATCGCGCGGATGCCGCTGCGGATGTCCTCGGCCATGAAGGCCGCCGTGTACAGCGACAGCGCGATCACCGCGCTGTAGGCCTCGATGTGCCCCGCGTAGAGCCATTGCTTGATGCCTTCGGGCAGCAGCTCGGGCGCGCCGAAGTACCAGAAGAGCATGTGCGCGAGCAGCGGAATGTTGCGGATCGATTCGACATACGCGAAGCCCACCCAGCGCAGCGGCGCGAAGGGCGAAAGGCGCAGCAGCGCCACCACCAGCGCGATGGGCAGCGCCAGCACCAGCGCGGCCGCGAGCAGCTGCAGCGACAGCAGCAGGCCCGCGACCAGCATGTCGTGGTACTTGCCGGTGAGCAGCAAGGAATAGTCGAACAGGGGCATGGGGGGCGACAGTATCACCGCCGCGAGGGGAGTTGGCTC
>NZ_JBGLYN010000094.1:0-23450 GCF_047304045.1 Variovorax sp. Varisp85 | reverse complement strand
CCCGGGCGGCCCCCCGGGCGGCTCACCCCGCCCCCCACCCCCCCCCCACCCCCCCCCCCCCCCCGCGCCCCCCCCCCCCCCCCCGCGGCGGGGCTTTGATTGGCCTGGTCAGTCCTTGACGGTGGCGATCGCCTCGATCTCCACCCGGGCGCCCATGACCAGCGCTGCCGCCTGGAACGTCGTACGCGCCGGCGGATCGTTCGGGAAATACTCGCTGAACACCTTGTTCATCGGCAACATTTCCGCAAGGTCCGCAACATAGATGACGACCTTGTGGACATCTTGAAGCGACGAACCACCGGCTTCGAGAACGGCTTTCAGGTTCTCACAGACCTGGCGCGTTTCCGCCTCCATGCCGCCCACAGCCAGTTGCCCCGTGGCGGGATCCATACCGAGCATGCCGGACGTGTAGATCCAGTCGCCAACCTTGATGCCTTGTGACAGCGGTACCTTCACTGGCGGGACTTTGTTCGTGTGAATTACGGTTCTCTTCATGTTGCTCTCCTAAAGGTTGGTTAAATCTGCCTCGAGAGGCAGGCGGTTAAGGCACTTGTGCGCCAATCGAACTCGGCCTCACGCCTTCATAGGCGTGCTGCAGCAGATCGCGGATTTCGGCGCGCTGGGCGCTGCCGATCGGACGCGGGTTCCAATATGGGTTGGCAACCGCGATGTAAGCAGCCTTGTCAAGATCCTCGTGCCGCATGCCAATATCCTTCAATGCCACCGGGGCACCGTTTTGCTGCGCAAGGTCGAAAAGGCCAGCCGCCGCGCTCACCCCATTTCTTCCAAGCGCACGCTCGATGCGTCTGACTGCTTGTGGGGCCGCGGTTGAGTTGAACGCTATCGCGTGGGGCAGCACGATGGTATGGACTTCAGCGTGGGGCAAGTTGAATGTTCCGCCAAGCGTGTGGCAAAGCTTGTGGTGCAGCGCCATGCCGACCGTTCCGAGCACGGTGCCGCACAGCCAAGCCCCGTACAGCGCGTCGCTCCTGGCCGCTATCTCCGTGGCGTCCGCCCGGATTCCCGGCAGCGCCTGTGCAAGTGCGCGAATCCCTTCCTCGGCCATCAGATCCATGACCGGATTGCTGTCCTGCGCGTACAAACCCTCTGCGGCATGCGCGATGGCGTTCATCGCGCTGGTGACGCTCATGCCGACTGGAAGCGCCAGCGTGAGCTCGGGGTCGTAGATTACGGTGCGAGGCAGCACGCGCGGATCCTTGCCAGTCTTTTTGAGTCCGGCTTCCGTGATGCCATAGATCGGCGTCATCTCGCTTCCAGCGTAAGTCGTCGGAATTGCAAGCACTGGGAGGGAAGACTCGAGCGCAATCGCCTTGCCCAGTCCAGTCGTGGATCCACCGCCGATCGCAATGGCGCAATCGGCATTGAGCTGACGCGCGAACTCACGGGCTTCCCGCGCAGTTTCGATCGGCACATGCATCACCGCGCGTGCGAACACCCCTGCAGCTCGGTTGCCGATGCGCTCGGCAATCGCGCGAGCCTGTTCGGCCTGCTCGGGAGTCGAAAGAACGATCGCTCGCCTGGCACCCAGCAGATCGATCTCCCGCTCGAGGTGCGACAGGCTTCCGGCACCGAAAACCACTCGCGAGGGTTGCGCGGTATAGACGAAGTCCTTCATGTCCCTCAACTCGAGTGCCCCCGAGCCGGGTTGAGCACGAAGTCAAACTCCAGCAGGTAGCTGCCATCCGCCTGCTCCTTCCACTCGCAGATCAGCGACTGGCGCACGCCGAATACGGCATCCGAATCGAGATAGTCGCTCTTGTCGCGAAAGACATGCGTGACCAGCGTCTGGTAGCCGGGCGCCTTGATCATGAAATGAAGGTGCGCAGGGCGCCAGGGATGGCGTCCTGTGGCTTCCAGTAAGCGACCCACGGGACCATCGTGAGGAATTGCGTAGGGAACAGCGAGGATGGATCGGAAGCAGAACGTGCCGTCACCATCCGCCGTCAATACGCCCCTCGCCTGGGCTTGCTCCAAGCCTTCTTGTTGTACGTCATAAAGTCCGTCTTCGTCGGATTGCCATACATCCAAGACGGCGCCCGGGATGGCTTTACCCGCGATGTCGCGGACGGTCCCGCGCACCAGGCAAGGCGTACCCTTCGCCCCGTTGGCGATGTCATCGCCGAGCTCATACCGGGGCGCACCTTCGACATGGAAGGGTCCGAAGACAGTCGATTCTGTGCATCCTCGCGGCTTCTCGGTATTCATCGCAACCGTGAGCATGGACAACCCCAACACGTCGGAGAGCAGGATGAACTCCTGACGCTTCGAGTCCGTGATGTGTCCGCACTGCGTGAGGAAGTCGACTCCCTGGAACCATTCCTCCTCCGTCAGCTTCACGTCACGTGCAAAAGCATGGAGATGCTGCACCAAGCTCGTCATGATCTGCTGGAGACGAGGAGTCCCGGCCTCTGCGAAGCTGGCGATCACGGCCTGAGTGATGTTGTCTTGATTGAGGTTTCGCATGGTTCACAAGAAGCGCGTTTTTTCGCGTGGGGCAGTCGAACTTTAAAATTTCACAAAGTAGATGAAAAGTCGCTGAAGTGGAAATGATATTTCCTGAGTTTGGAAAACTGGATCGGTTTACCGTGGCTCGCCATTGAAACCGGGCGCACTCAATCGCCAGCCGACCGGCGCTGAAGGCCACGCGCAAAACTTCGGCCCACGAAAGGCAAGGCAACAGCCGCCGACAACAGGACTGGAGTAAAGCCGAACCGGTCCACGACATACCCGGCGGCGGTCACGCCCAGCGCCTGCCCGGTGAACAGGAAAGACGCGAATACGGCCACGGATGTCCCCCGTGCCGCAGGCGCCATCTGGGTTGCGTGGGTCTGCAGGGTGTTGTGATACAGGAAGGTTCCGAAACCCACCACCAGGGCGATAAGGCCAGAAAGCAGAGGCCCCGCAGAAATCCACCAAGCCAGAAAGCCGATCCCCATCAGCCAGCCACCTGCCAGCACCATGCGCCATTCCCCGAAGCGGGCCACGATGTGCCTGGCGGTGAAGGCGTATACCAAGCCGCCGACCGCATTGAGAGCTGCCAGGGCAGAAGCCGTGGACAGCGGCAGTTCGTGGCGCACATGCAGGTAGGTGGGTAGATAGCTCAGCGGCCCTAGTAGGAAGAACCCCTCTGCCAGTACCGCCAGCAGCACGACACGCGCCCAAGGCAGGCGCAGAACGTACAGCAACTGCTGCGACATCGGCACCCGAGAAGCAGCAGCGACGGGCGCGGCGATCGAGGCATGTACCTGCCGCGCTTGCGCCATGAGCAGGAGCGCCACAACGGAGTACCCCACGCTCAAGCTGAGGAAGGCGGCGCGCCAGCCGACGGCCGATTCGGCAAAGAATCCGCCGGCCAACTGGCCTGCCATCATTCCCGAGATGGTCCCTGTGAGCAAGCGCGCCAGCGTTACCTGGCGCTGGTCGTAGGGGACGGTGTCACCGATCCAGGCCATGGCCAGCGGGATCACACCCGCGGCGGCGATGCCCCATGCGACGCGGGTCCAGACGAGCACTTGGAAGTCGGGCGCAAGCGCCGACGCCAAGGATGCCCCCGCACAGCCGGCGAGCGCCAGACGCACCAAACGTGCCTTGCCATAGCGGTCGCCCATCGGTCCGAACAGCAACTGCACCAGGCCGTAGGCGACGGCAAACCAGATGATGACCTGCCCGGCTGTACCCGGCGTCACGCTGAAGTCGCTGGCCAAGCGCGGCAGCATCGCGTCGCAGATGCGCAAGGCGGCCGCGCTGAAAAACGCTGCGCCAGCCAAGAGGGGGACCGTCATGGCGCCACTGGCGGTCGCTCGGGGTGTCCGCTCACAATGGATGGGCCGGCTGCCCGGCTTTCAACGTTACCCTGGCCGAGGTTGCCAGCGAAGTTCATGAGGACGGAAAGGTCAGGGGTTTCGTCGATTGCGCAAGGCGTTCGGAGAGGCGGCACAAAGGGCCGGCAGTTGCCCTCTGATCACTTCAGCGTTTCTTGGAGGTGAGCGCCGCTCAGGCTCTCGCGCTCCCATGCCAACTGGGTCGGGCAGCTGGTGGGGTCGACCTCCCGTGCTTCGTAGTAAGGCTGATACGGCTTGTACAGGTTGTAGATGCGACGCAGTTCCTCCACCGCGGTCCCGTGCATGTCGACGCGCAGGTCCCATGCCGCATAGCTCTCGCGATCCATCACGACCACACAGGCCGATCGCTCGGGCAAATGTCGGTCGTTGGCGGTCTGGCCACCTGCGTCCCTGCCGGACTCCAGCGTGCTGATGAGGCGTTCAACCAGCGGCCAGGTCGCATCTTCATTGAACTTGGCCTCCATCGCATTGAGCACGTGTTCGCCTGCTAGTACGTTCCCGAAGACGGTGTAGTCCGTCCCCGTCTTGTCTCCGGCCCAACCCGTGACGCGCGAGCCCGTGTGAACCACGCCCAAACCGTCTCGTGTCATCACGGCGATCTGGCGAAGGCTCTCGTGGACGTCATCCTGGACCAGCGCTGCAAGCACGCTTTTGCTCGTTAGCCCTTGCCGCAGCAGGCTCTGCCCCAGAGGGGCATTCCGCCTGCGCCCGTTGGCCTGTGACATCACGACGCCATAGGCACTGTGCGCTCCTTGCGTGAACGACCCGAAGGCAACTGAATACGTCGCAACGGCGACGCCGATCTGGTGAGTCCGAGGGCAGCGCCCGATTACTGTGTAGGTCACGATGAATTTTTTGTCAGGGTAATAGGTATAGGCTCAGTCAAGGCGAATGTTGTTGCGCTTCACGACTGCTCCCCACTCTTCGAAGTCTTTGGCCAGGAATGAAGCAAACTGCGCCTGTGTTCCACCCACTGGAATCAAGCCTAGATCGAGCGCCTTCTGTTGGAACTCGCTCGATGCCACGATCTTCTGCAATGCCACTGATAGACGATTCAGGGCTTCCGGAGGGGTGCCGCGCGGCGCCAGGATTCCATTCCATGAATGCAACTGGTTGCCGGGATAAATCTCCGACAGGACAGGGACACCTGGCAGATTCGGCACACGCCCATTTGCAGACACTGCCAACCCTCGCAGCTTGCCTCCGTTGATCTGAGGGATGGCGGCAGCTGACGCTTCCATCGAAAACTCCACGTCCCCACTCATGACAGAAAGGATGCCTCCATCCTTGTATGGAATTGCCGTCATAGCAATGCCCGCCTTCTGCACGAACTGGAGGGCAGCAATGTGGCTTGGCGTGCCGTCTCCGTATGTCGCGTAGTTCAGCTTGCCCGGTTCCCGTTTGGCGGCTTGCACCAACTCATCGACCGACTTGAACGGGGAGTTAGCGCGAACGATCATCACAAAAGGAACTTCCACGACATGGATGACCGGCACCAGATCGGATGCCTTGTATGGAAGCTTGGTAAACACATGTGGATTGAGCGAAACCGACGGAGCCGCGGTAAAGAGAAGCGTGTGTCCATCGGCGGGAGCTTTGGCCACAAGGTCCGTGCCAATGATCTGGCTCGCCCCAGGCCTGTTGTCGACGAGGACCGGCTGGCCAAGATCCTTGGTAAGGCGCTCTGCAATGAAGCGGGCCGTGACATCCGGAGAGGCTCCTGCCGGCCAGGGGACGACCAGGCGCACCGGCTTTGTCGGAAACGGCGTCTGGGCGAAGGCGGACGTGGACAGGAGTGCCGCTGCCGCGAATACAGACGCGGTGCGGCGTGAAACGGCGCAACGAAAAAGATTGATTCTCATGTCTGGCTCTACGAAAGGAATGGGTTGAAGTTCAGGCCAGGTGCGACGGCGGTTTGCCGTACTCGCGTTCGATACCGCGCTCCTTGAGCCAGTCCTTGTGCCGGGGCATGACCGACGGGTCATCGACCAACGCCTCGTAATACTCCACCAGTGGCATGTACCAGTCGACGATCCGCCGCAGTTCCGCGATCGGCTCGGACGCGTGGTCGCAGCGCAGATCGAGCCGCGCCGTGCCCTTGCGGCCGAACGTCTTGATTGCCGCCGAGGTCTGGCCCTCCAATTGGCCGCCGGCATCGCGGCCACCTTCGATGGCGCGCAGCAAGCGGTCGTCGAAACTCGCAGCTCGGTTGCTCTCCCATGCCTCGCAGATCCCATCGATGGTCTTCTCGCCGGCGAGCACGTTGCCGAAGGCGATGAAGTCGGGCCCGATGCGGTGCCCCGCCCATTGATAGTTCTTCTTGCCCGTGAAGACCGCCATCCCGCCGCGTGCATCGAGGACGCCGACCTGCCGGTATTCCCAGTGTTTGTCCATCTGCTCCATGTCGATGAGCACCTTCTGCGCTGAATATCCTCTTTCAAGCAGGCCCAGCGCCACCTTGCCCAGCCGCGGTTCCACGGAGGATTGATAGGAGAGCACGCCGGCCTGCGCCGACCCGAACGGCGCTATCCAACCCACCGCCGGCGAGAAGCTCGAAATGCAGAGACCGAAATCACCCGACTGCTTGTCGCGCGCAATGATCGTGAAAGTCATGACTAAAACTCCGTTTTTGAATTGATGAGATTGACGCTTTCCGCTTGGCTGAGTCAGTCGAGTCGAATGCTGTTCTGCTTCACCACTGCTCCCCAGTTGTCGAAATCCCTGGCCAGGAACGAACGAAACTCTGCAGGCGTTCCCCCGGCGGGAATCAATCCAAGTTCGAGCAGGTACTGCCGAAACTCGCTCGATGCCGCGATCTTCTGCAGTGGCGCAGACAAGCGATCCACCACTTCCGCAGGAGTGCCACGCGGCGCCAGGATGCCGTTCCACGAGTACAACTGGCTGCCGGGGAAGCTCTCAGATAGGGCGGGTATGCCAGGAAGACTCGGCATACGTCCGTTCGCAGATACCGCCAGCGCGCGCAGCTTCCCTCCCTTGATTTGAGGAATGGCGTCCGCCGAAGCGACGAACGCCCAATCCACGACTCCGCTCATGAGGTCGAGAATGCCTCCATCTTTGTATGGCACGTGCGTCATCGTCGCGCCGGTCTTCTGCAACAGCTCCAGCATCGCAACATGGTTGGGGGTACCCGGACCATGAGACGCATAGGTCAGCTTGCCGGGCTGCTGCTTGGCGGCTTGCAACACCTCGTCGACTGACTTGTACGGGGAACTCGCACGAACGCTCAGCACAAAGGGAACGTCGACGAGGTGAATGATCGGCACAAAGTCTGACGACTTGTATGGCAGCTTGGTAAACAAATGCGGATTGAGCGAGATCGCGGGAGCTGTGCCGTAGAAAAGCGTGTATCCGTCGGCGGGAGCCTTGGCCACTGTGTCCGCGCCGATGATCGAGCTTGCCCCCGGCTTGTTGTCTACAAGCACTGGCTGTCCAAGATCCCTGGAGAGGCGCTCGGCAACAAAACGGGCCGAAACGTCTGGTGACGTTCCCGCTGGCGTGGCGACGACCAGCCGAATGGGCTTCGTCGGAAACGCTGTCTGGGCGAAGACAGATCCGCCTACGAGCATTGCTGCCGTGAGTACAGACGCGGTACGGCGGGAAAGAGCCGCACGGAAACGATTGATGCTCATGCTTTCTCCAAAGTGGGCGATTCGGATAGACCCATGTACCGAACCGGTGAGCCACACTTTAGAATTTCACAATTAGGACGCAAACCACCCAGCCCGGAATTCACATTTCCAAAAGTCGGAAAAATGGATCGATTCACTGAGCTATCGCTCTTCATTCAGGTTGCTGAGCGTGGGGGGCTTGGTAAGGCCGCCGAGGCGTTGGGCTTGTCCAATCCTGCCGCAAGTCGCACCTTGGCTTCGCTCGAGAACCGTGTCAAGGTGCGGCTGGTAGAGCGGAACACGCGTCGCCTGTACCTGACACGCGAGGGGCAGGAATTTCTTGAGCGTGCGAGGCACATCCTCAGTGAGTTGGAAGACGCGGAATCGGCACTCCAAAGCGCTACGCTCAATCCCTCGGGCGTTCTACGAGTGAGTGCCTCGCTGTCTTTCGCGATGCAAATCATCGCGCCTCGCTTGCCACGCTTTCAACAGTTGTACCCGCAACTGCGGGTGCACATAGAGACCGCGAACAGGTACTTGGACATGATCGACAACGGGATCGATGTCGCAATCCGAACACGCGAACTGGAACCGGACAGCACCATCACTATTCGCCGGCTGGGGACCACACGGAGATTCTTGGCGGCCTCGCCGGCATACCTTGCGAACCGAGGCGTGCCGCAACACCCGAACGAGCTGTCACGGCACGCGCTTTTGCTATACGTCTATGCGAAGAACCCGAATGAGCTGAGTTTCACCCGCGGGGCGCAGCGGGAATCAGTGGCGGTTCATGGCTTGCTCGAGTCGAACGATGGCCAGGTCCTCAGGGCAGCTGCACTGAACGGCCATGGAATACTCGTGCAGCCCAGCTACATCCTCTACGACGACGTTGTTGCCGGTCGCTTGGTGCCTGTACTGGACGAGTGGGAGTTGCCGCAACTCACGATCAATATCGCCTACCCCAATCGAAAGCACTTGTCGGCGAAAGTTCGCGCGTTCATCAACTTCATGGTTGATGAATTTGCCGACCATGAATACGAGCGGAAGTGGACCGGACGGATGTGACGGTCGGGCTTTCGGGATCAAGAGCTTGGACCTACCCGTCTCGTGCACCTATGCGTCCAGCAACTAAAGATGCAACCGGCAAAGAACTCTGGGTCGGAAGCGCTGAGTTCGTTACCGAGCGCGGCGCGCTGGCCGGCACGACGACTACGGGGCACTGCTGCCTTAGAGCATACGATTCCGCGGCGCATGAATCGTCGCGCAAACGTCCGCGCTCGTATCACGCGCAAGAGCATAGTTGATTGACGGATTACGCTGGCCCAGCCGTCTCCCGTCCCCGATCTGCGCGCGGCCAGCGGCGTATCACCGTGGGGTCCGAAAGCCCTAGTGCCGTGGCTGCGCCGCTGAGGCTGCCTTGCTCCGAAACCTGGGCACACAGCGATTGCTTGGTGAACTAATCCAATTTTCCATCTCAAGGAAATGTGATTTCCAGAAATTTCTCTTTGCACACGATCGATGAATTTATAGAGTGCAGTTCATCTCTCACGCCGAAGTCGAATATGCGGAGCCTCGATCAGACAACCTCATTCAATTGGCGATCGCCAGCCTCGAACTGGTGGGCTTGCCTAGTCTCCTAGACTGCATCGGCTCATGAAGAGCATCGCGCAGAAGCTCAGGACAGAGTTGGAGTCTGCAGCGCCGACGCTCTAGGGACCTGCACATGATCCCTATTCATGCGGTCGATTTCGTGTGCGAAATCTGAACGTCGAAGATATTTCGACAGCAGTTCGCAACTGGACAACTCATATCAACAGAGGGAAGCGGGTACCACCCTGCGGTGCGCATGCGTGCGCGCGCTTCTTCTATACCCGGAGCAATTCACCATGGTTACTGTCCGCAATATCGCATCCCTCATCGCTGCGCTTGCCGTATACGGGGGAAACGTACCGGCCATCGCGCAGGCGCCCGCGCCCGCCGCGGTCTCAGTCCCGCAGTACGGAAACAACATCAATCTCGAGCAGGCCCGCCACGCTATCGGTGCTGCGCTTGCCGAGGCTCGCCGAATCAACGTTCCCATGGCGGTGGCAGTGGTGGATACCGGGGGCAACCTCGTGGCATTCGAGAAGATGGACAACACTCAGAACGCCAGCATTCTGGTCGCCCAGAACAAGGCGGTGTCGGCCGCGATGTACCGTCGTCCGACCAAAGCGTTTCAGGATGCGCTGGCAGCTGGCAACGCCGGCCTGCGCATTCTTACCCTGCCCCATGCGAACGCAGTTGAAGGCGGCATTCCGCTGATGCAAGCGGGCATGATCGTCGGAGCGATCGGCGCCTCAGGCGGCTCTCCAGATCAGGACTCGGTCGTGGCGACTGGTGGCGTGGCAGCGATGGGGCGATGAGGCCTTGCCGACATCGCCAACAAGTGCGCATGTACCTGCATGCCCTATTGAAACCGGCTCGTCAACTTAGGAGTGGATATGAAATTTCGCCATGCACTGCTCGCCACAGTATGCAGTTCGCTTTTTTTGACAATGACTGCGAATGCCCGCGAGTACCTCAAATCGGAAGCTGGGCAGCCCCGTGGGTATTCCACCGCGGTGGCGACGCAAGGCGGAAAGACGCTCTGGATATCGGGTCAAGTCGGTATAAGGGACGAACAAGGAAAATCGATGGCCGGCGACTTCGAAGGCCAGGCCCGCGTGATCTTCCGAGCCATCGACGCAGCGGTCAAACGCGCCGGCGGCAGCATGAAAGATGTCGTCAACATTACTGTCTATCTGACCGACCCCAGGCTGCTGGAGCCGCTCATTCCGATCCGCCACGAGTTCTGGCCCGAAGGCAACTTCCCTGCAAGTACGTCTATCACGGTACACAGTCTGCCTTTCGTGGGAATGATGATTGAGGTGTCTGCAATCGCGGTCATTGGTGATAAATAGACTTTCCTGTTGGCGGCGAATGATGGTCCGATCCCGTCCGCCGGATTGCAAGGGCATTGGGTACGTCTTGGTGGTTTGCTTTTCTTAGTGCGATGGCTTGAATCCGGAAAGGGCAGACATCCTTGCCTTGAGGGCCTCGATGAATGCGGTCACGCGCGCGGGCCTGTAGATGCCCGGAGGCAGCGCGACGTGAATGGCGATCGGCTCAAGCCACCAGTTCGCCAGCACCCGCTGCACCCGGCCCGTGTTGAGGTCTTCCTGGCACATCCAGGGAGCCGCTGCGCCGATGCCCGCTCCGTTGAGGATCGCGCGGTAGCTCGACAACAGGCTGTCGGTCTGGACCGGCGTGTCGAGCATGACCATGCGGGAGCGGCCCGCCCGGTCCAGCATGCGCACGTTGCCGGTCACGTACGGTACGAGCCCCACGCAGGGCAACTGCGAAAGGCGCGCGATGCTGACGGGCTCCAGCTTCTTGAGCAGTTCGGGCGTGGCGATCAGCACGCGCTCCATCGTGCCGAGCTTGCGGCTCACCAACCCAGGGTCACGCACCTCGCCCACGCAGACCCAGCAATCCGCGCCCCACGCCGTCAGGTCGAGCAACCGATCTGTCAGCGTGAGTTCGACACGCAACGCGGGATGCGCCGCGCGCAGGTCAGTCACCGCGTCAGTCAGGAAGCCCGTCCCGTACCCCGAAGGCCCGATCACGCGCAGCGTGCCTTCTGGCCGGCTCTGCCCGCCCTTCAGGCGTTGCGACAGGCCTGACCAGCGATCGCCGAGGTCGCGGGCCTCGACGAGCAGCGATCGCCCTTCATCGGTGAGCGAAAAGCTCGCGGTCGTGCGCAGCGCCAGCTTGCAGCCGAGCAGCCGCTCCAACTCGAGCAGTCGCCGGCTGACCGTGGGCTGCGTCATGCCCAGCAAACGGGCCGCCTTGCTGAGCGATCCGCTCTCGCCGATCTTCTGAAAAGTGTCGAGCAGATCGAGTCGGTCATGTACGTGCTTCATGCGCTATACGTATAGCACTTCATCGCTCCATGCGTCTAGCGGAAAGTGACTGCGCTTCGTATCGTCGGGCCATGAACACTTCGAACTCCCCCACGGCCGGCATCGCCCGGATCGGCGACGAGCCCAAAGGCGGCTCCGTCCTCGGCTTCTACGCACCCAAGGGGTCGGTCCGTCCGCCGCGCGTCGCCCGCGGCGAAGGCGTCTTTCTGTGGGACGCGAACGGCAAGCGCTATCTCGACGCAACGGCCGGCGCCGTCGTCGCGAACATCGGCCACGGCAATCCGCGCGTGCTGGCCGCGATGACCGAACAGGCGTCAAAGGTGACCTTCGCGTACCCGCGCTTCTTCGAGAGCGAGCACAACATCGCGCTGGCCGACAGCGTCTGCGCACTCGCGGGCGACGGCTTCGATCGCGCATTCTTCGTCTCGGGTGGATCGGAGGCCAACGAGGCAGCGATCAAGCTGGCGCGCCAGTACGCGGTCGTGACCGGCCAGGGCAACCGCGCGAAGGTGATCTCGCGCGACCCCAGCTACCACGGCTCGACCCTCGGTGCGCTCGCGGTCACGGGCGATGCCAACACGCTCAACCTGTATGGCCCGATGGTTCGTGCCATGCCCAAAGTGCCGGCGCCCTTGTCGTACCGCATCCCCGATGGCCACACGGTGGAGTCGCACGAGCAGGCGTGTGCCGACGCGCTCGAACAGACCATCCTGCGCGAAGGCCCGGAGACGGTGCTGGCGTTCATCCTCGAACCCATCGGCGGCCTCTCGACCGGCGCGGTGGTGTCCTCGGCGGCGTACTTTCGGCGCGTGCGCGAGATCTGCGACCGCTACGGCGTGCTGGTGATCTTCGACGAAATCATGAGCGGCGCCGGCCGCACCGGCGCCTTCCTCGCCGCGCACCACTGGGAGGGCGCGCGCCCCGACCTCGTGACGCTCGCCAAGGGCCTGGCGGCCGGCTACACGCCGCTCGGTTGCCTGCTCGCACCGAACAAGATGGTCGATGCAATCGCGGGTGCCGGCGGCTTCGTGCACGGCCACACCTACTTCACGAATCCGCTGTCGTGTGCAGTGGCGCGCGCCGTGGTCGACGAGGTCGTGCGGCAAGACCTCGTGGCCTGCGCACGCGACAGGGGGGAACTGCTGATGGCACGCCTGCGCGACATCGCCTCGCGCTCTCCGATCGTCGGCGACGTGCGCGGCAAAGGCCTGCTCACCGCCATCGAGATCGTCTCGGACAAGGCAAAGCGCAGCCAGTTGCCGGTCGCTTTCAACGCACCCGCGCGGTTGACCGAGCACGGGTTGAAGCATGGCATCGCGCTCTACAACCGCCGGGCCAACCTCGGCGCCTTCGGCGATTTCCAGATGATCACGCCGCCGCTCACGATCACCGAAGCGGAGATCGACGAGTTGGCCGACCTGCTCGAAAAGTCGCTGGCCGATCTCGCCGACGAGATCGCACGCAAGGGCCTCGCGCACTGAATCCGGCGACCGCACCGATTTCGCAACCCACCCAGGAAAGCCTCCGATGAAGCTCCCGTTCACCCTGAAGGTCACGCTCGCCTGCACCGCGCTGGCCTTCGCAGCCGCGGCCACCGCACAGATCAACACCGCGCACGGCCCGCTGAAGCTCATCGTCGGCTACCCGGCCGGCGGCTCGGCCGACGTGCAGGCGCGCACGCTTGCCGACAAGCTGGCCGCCGAACTCGGCACGGTTGTCGTCGTCGACAACCGCACCGGTGCAGGCGGCGCGATCGCGGCTGACTACGTTCGCACGGCGCCGGCGGACGGGCTCACCGTGCTGCTGGCCAACATGCACATGATGGTCATGCTGCCGCTCACCACGAAGTCGGTGCGCTACGACCCCGTCAAGGACTTCAAGCCCATCGGCCGCATCGTGAGCTTCTACGAAGGCATCGCGGTGCCTGCGGAGCTGCAGGCCAAGGATGTGAAGCAGTGGCTCGACATCGCCACCAAGGACCCGAAGAAGGCGAACTACGGCGTGCCCGCACCGGGCAGCGTCTCGCAGTTCATGGGCTACCGGCTCGGGAGCGACGCCAAGGCTGGCCTCGTCGCCGCGCCGTACCGAGGCGCCGCGCCGCTGGTGCAGGACCTGCTCGGCAACCAGATCTCGGCCGGCATCATGCCCATTGCCGATCTCGTCGCTCACCAGCAGTCGGGCAAGCTCAAGGTGCTGGCGGTCAACGGCACCCGGCGTGCCGCATTGCTGCCCGACGTGCCGACGCTCAAGGAACTCGGCCAGCCGCATTTCGACAACCTGGAATGGACCGGCCTCTTCGTGCCGGCGGGCACGCCGCGGCCCATCGTCGACCAACTGAATACGGCACTCGGCAAGGCATTGGCCAACAAGGACGTGCAGGAACGGCTGCTGAAGCTCAGCAGCGATCCGAATCCGAGCACGCCCGAGGAACTCTCGGCCCTCATCGCCGACGACATCAAGCGCTGGGGACCGGTGGTGAAGGCCTCGGGCTTCACGTCGGAATGACAGCGGCCGCCCCGCACCCGATCCCGCCGCACAAAGCGCTGCAGCTGCCCGGCCTGCACGGCTACGCCGATGCCAAGACCGTGGCGGCGGGTGACCTCGTCCGCTTCCACGTCAGCAGCAACGTGCCCTACGAATTCGCGGTCTGCCGGCTGGGCAGCGACGTCGAAGGACGCAGCGACGACGTGCCACTTGAAGCGTTCACGCCGCATCAGGGGCGCGTGCAGCCGATCCACCCCGGCTCCTACGTGCATATCGAACGTGGCTTGCCAGCCGGCCTTCCGCTGCGCGGATTGAGCTTCGAATGCTGGATCAAGCCCTGGACGGTCGACGTCAGGCAGACCATCGTCAGCCAGTACGACGACCCCGCGCACCGCGGCCTTGCGCTCTTCATCGAACCGGGCGGCGCACTGTCGTTTCATCTGGGAGACAACGCCACGCCATCGCACGGCCGGCTTGCTGCGCGTCGTTGGCAGCACATTGCCGCCACGTGGGACGGCGAGCTCGCAACGCTGTGGATCGATGGGGGGTGCGTGGCGCAGTGGCCCGCGCTGCAGGCCGTCGCGCCCGCAGCCGCGCCGCTGCGGCTCGGCGCAAGCGGCATCGCCGGCCTGGCCGACCTGTTCCTCGAAGCCGACCTCGTCATGCCTGCGTTGTACGACCGGGCGCTGTCGGGCAGCGAGATCGCCGCCCGCCATGGACAACGCGGATTGCAGATCGCAACGGGCCGTTCGGTACTCGCCTGTTGGCCACTGCGGGAAGAGCGCGGCTCGCAAGTGGCCGATGCCAGCGGATACCAACGCACGGGACGCATCGTGAACCACGCCACCTGGATGATCGTCGGCCCGGCCTTCGAGCCCGGCAAGGTCGGCCAGTACGAAGAAGACGAATCGCCCTACGACCCGCTCCACGACCCGACGCGCGGGCACGGCCTGCGGTTCGCGGGCGATGATCTCTACGATTGCCGCTGGGACGCGGTGCACGAATTCCGCATGCCCGAAGACGCCCGATCTGGCGTCTACGTCGGCCGCGCGCGCTTCGATATCGAAGGCCGCACGGCGGACTACGACATCACCTTCATCGTGCGCAAGCCCGCGCACGTGGCACCGGCCCCGATCCTCGTCCTGTGCGCCGTCAACAGCTGGCTCGCCTATGCCACCACGCCCTTCGCGAAGAACGTGATCGACGACCCGGTATGGCCGCGCCGTTCGGAGGGCCTGGAGAACAGCCACCCCGAAGCGCCGGCCTACAGCAGCTACGTCTATCACCGCCACGGCCAACCCTGCTACCAGGTCGGCCTGCGCATGCCTTGGCCAAACGCCAGTCCCAATGCGCTCTACGATCCGGCCGAGAGCGGCTTCGGCCAGTGGACGCGGCTCGAACGACACCTGCACGTGTGGCTCGACCAACAAGGCTACGACTACGACGTGATCGGAGACATCGACCTGCATCGCGACCCGTCGCTGCTCGCTCGCTACAAGACCGTGGTCATCAACGGCCACAGCGAATACTGGTCGCTGCCCGGCGTGGAAGGGCTCGACGATTTCCTAAAGCGCGGCGGCAGCGCTGTCGTGCTGTCGGGCAACACCATGTACCTGCGCGTGAGCTACGACGAAGACTTCACCGTCATGGAGCAGCGCAAGGTCAATGGACCCGATCACGACGACACCAGGCCTCCGGTTGGCCCACCGGCAGGCGCGTTTGGCGAGCAGTACCACAGCCAGGACTGGGCGCGCGGCGGACGGCTCAAGGCATCGGGCCGGCCTGCCGGCGAGATCATCGGCCTCGAAACTGCCGGCTGGGCCTTCGCCGACGGCGATGACTTCGGCGTCTATCACGTCGAGTTGCCCGCGCATGCGCTCTTCAACGAACCGCAGCCGCTGGGCCTCGGCAAGGGCGAAACCTTCGGCCACGCACCCGGCGGTGGGCTGCCGCGCGCCATCGGACACGAGTGGGACCTGACTCTTTCGACCCTCGCGAAGATGACGAAGTGCTGCCCCCCGGGTGCTTCTCTTCCCGTCGCACAGGAGGGCATCGAGGTCATCGCCAAGGGCATCCGGCGCGTCCCGGGCAAGCTGGACGCCTACCTCGACTACTACTCGAGGCCCACCGAATCGCTCGACGGGCTTTCGGCCGAAATGATCTATTGGGAGCGGCCGCAAGGCGGGCGCGTGTTTCATGCAGGCGCCGTCGGCGCGGCCTGGGTGATCGGCAACGACCCGCTTTTCGGACAACTGCTTGGCAACGTGCTGCATCGTTTCGGCGTGGCCCCCAGGAATCTCATGCAAGCGCCCACCAGCAAAACGGCACCGCGATGACCACACATCCAGAAATCACCTCTCACACGGCGCTCGATGCACCCCTGTGGACGCCTGCGCCGGACCGCAAGGCACGGGCCCTGATCACGCTCTTCGAGGCCTGGCTGGATCGCGAACGCGGTCTTCGCTTCGAGGACTATGAGGCGCTGTGGCAATGGTCAGTGACCGATCTGGAGGGCTTCTGGAGCGCCGTCCTGGCCTTCTTCGAGCTTCCGTTGCGAACGCCGTATGAGCGCATCCTGTCCAGCGACGACATGCCGGGCGCCCGCTGGTTCGAAGGCGCCCAACTCAACCTGGTCGACCAGGTGTTCCGCCACGCGCACCTGGCCTCGCCCGCGATCGTATTTGAAAGCGAAGCCTCGGGCACCGGCGCTGTGAGCTGGGACGAGCTCAAGCGCCAGGTGGCATCAGTGGCCCAGGCCCTGCGTGACCTGGGTGTGCAGCAAGGTGACCGAGTGGCCGGCTACCTCCCCAACATCCCCCAGGCGGTCGTTGCGTTCCTGGCCGCCGCCAGCTTGGGCGCGGTGTGGTCCCTGTGCGCGCCGGACATGGGGCCGGTCAGCGTGGGCGACCGGTTTCGCCAGATCGAGCCCAAGGTGCTGGTCGCAGTAGATGGCTATCGCTTCGGCGGCAAGCCGTTCGACCGCCGCGGCGCACTGGACGAGATCCTGCGCGAGCTGCCGACGGTCACCGGCATCCTCTGGATTCCGCATCTTGACGCGGCTGCGCATCCGCCCGGGCAGGCCACGGGCCGCACGACGGTGCGCTGGCAGGAGGCCATCGCATGCGTGACAGCCTGGCAGCCGGCGGCGCTCCCGGCAGATCACCCGCTGTGGATTCTTTACTCGTCGGGAACGACGGGGCTGCCCAAGGCGATCGTCCACGGCCACGGTGGCGTGCTCGCGAACGGCATGGTGAACATGGTCCTGCATGGCGACCTGCACCCGGGCGAGCGCGTCTTCTGGGCCGCCAACACGTCGTGGATGGTGTGGAACGCGCACGTCATGGGGCTGCTGGGGGGCGCCACCCTCGTGCTGTACGACGGCGCCGTGACCGGCGCCGGTGCCGAGCCGGACTGGGGCCACCTGTGGAAGCTGGCGGGACGGCTGGGCATTCACGTCTTCGGCGCCGGCGCTGCGATCCACCACGCCTGCCTGAAGGCCGGCATCGTGCCGCGCGAGATCGCGGACCTGCGGCAGTTGCACACGGTGTCGTCCACCGGCTCTCCGTTGTCACCCGAGGCTTGTGATTGGCTGTACAGCGCCGTCAAACAAGATCTCTGGCTCAACATCGTTTCCGGCGGAACGGACATCGCGGGCGGTTTCCTAGTGGGGCTCCCCTCCCTGCCGGTGTACACAGGCGAGATGCAATGCCGCACCTTGGGCGCCTGCGTGCAGGCGTGGAACGAGGCCGGCCAGCCCGTGCTGGACGAGGTGGGGGAACTGGTGTGCACGAGGCCCTTGCCTTCGATGCCGTTGTACTTCTGGGGAGACGAGGGAAATCGGCGGTACCTGGAGAGCTACTTCGAGACCTTCAAGGACAGCCGGGGCCGCAACGTCTGGCGGCATGGCGACTGGTTGCGACTGGCGCCACGGCCGGAAGCCACGGCAGGCGTGATCTACGGCCGTTCAGACGCCACCATCAACCGCCAAGGCGTGCGCATGGGAACATCCGAGCTGTACCGTGTCGTGCAAGGCATCACCGAAGTGCTGGACAGCCTGGTCGTGGACCTGGAGTACCTCGGGCGCGATTCGTACATGGCGCTGTTCATCCAGTTACGGCCCGGCATCGAGTTGGACGAGCCGCTGGCGCAGCGCATCCGGCAGGCCTTGCGCACGGGTCTGTCGGCACGCCACGTCCCCAACGAAATCGTCCAGGTGAGCGCGATCCCGAAGACCATCACTGGCAAGAAGCTGGAGTTGCCCGTCAAGAAGCTGCTGCTGGGCCACGCGCTCGAGAAGGTCGTGAGCCGAGATGCGCTCGCCGAGCCTGGGAGCATCGACTGGTATGTGGATTTCGCCCAAAGGTACCGCCGTCGCATAGGCTGATGCGGATGTGCATGATGGCTGGACCAGATGAGGGATCCCAAACCATCGGGACTGATCGCAGGAAGACAAAGTTTCCGCTCCGTGCACTTTCTTTGACCCAAGGGGACTCGAAGCAACACCCACAGCTTCAATTGGCAGACCTCTGTGCTGGGGTCATCAATCACTTCTACAAGTGCCAAGTCGGTGGCCTGACCGACGGCCTCACGGGCGCGGTCATGGACCTCAAATGTCTCGATTGGGGCGACAACTTCGTATTGCCGCAGCCCGATGTCACGCCAGAGGCACTTGGCACAGCCGAAACAGATGGATCCAACAGTGTTGAAGCAATGGTTGAGTATCTAGAGCGAAGGAAAGTCCGGAAGCGAGCGGGCTGAGAAAACCGGTGAATTCACGCGAATACTCGCGTTGAATCAGTTAGCGGCTCCCGTGGCCGAGCCGTCGCGGTCCGACAAGGCTCTGACCCT
Source organism: Variovorax sp. Varisp85 (assembly GCF_047304045.1). NCBI lineage: Bacteria > Pseudomonadati > Pseudomonadota > Betaproteobacteria > Burkholderiales > Comamonadaceae > Variovorax > Variovorax sp. Varisp85. The sequence continues at coordinate 4,685 of NZ_JBGLYN010000094.1, read as the reverse complement.
GACACTCGTGGCAGCGCTGACGCTGGTTGACGTGCAGGTGCTGGATCTCCTGACCGTCTCGGGCGGCACGGTCCTCTCGATGGCCGAGCGCGCGCTTCTGTGAAGCCGGGGCCTTTCAGGCCTTTGCGTCAATGTGCCGCTGCACGTCCTATGTGTGCGGCACGTTGGCCTCCGCCGCGCCCTCGGCCTTGGGCAGCAGGCTTACCGACCAGTGGCCGCCTTCTTCCTGCTGAGGCGCCAGGAGGTCGTAGGTCTTGACCATGTTCAACAGTCCGGAGTGGCCGTAGGTCTGGGGCGAGAAGGCCGGGTCGGTGCGCTTGAGGTACTGGCCCAGGACGCCCAGGCCCACCTTGCCTTCGGACGTGTCGCTGGCCAGCAGTGCGACGGCCTCGACGAGGAAGCGTGGCCGGCGCTTCGGCGCCGGCTTGGGCGGTTCTTGCTTCGGCGGTTCGGCCTTGGCCGGCTCCGCTTTCGCGGAGGCCTTCGGCGCGGGCTCGACCACTGCTTCCGCCGGTGGTTCGGGACGTGTCCATTCGAAGAACTGGTCGCTGGCGTTGCGCAGGGCGTCGGGCGTCTTGGGCTCGCCGACGATGCAGACGGTGGCGCCGCGTTCGCGCAGCTTACGGCACAGGTAGGCGAAGTCGGAATCGCTGGTGACCAGGCAGAAGGTGTCGGCTCGCTGGTCGAAGAGCGCTTCTAGCGCGTCCAGTGCCAAGGCGATGTCGGCGGTGTTCTTGCCGGCGGCGTACTGGTACTGCAGGCAGGGGGTGAAGGCCAGCCGCACCAGGGCATCCTGCCATTTGTTGGCCAGCGTGCCCTGGTTGCCGTAGCCGCGGCGCAGAACGACGCGGCCGAACTGCGCCACCATGCGCAGTGCGTGTTCGAGGATGTCGGGCGGTACGTTGTCGCAGTCGACCAGGACGGCCACACGTGTCTCTGTTGCGGTTGGGGCAGTGTTCATCCGGGGTTTCGCGTTGCTGGTTGAATTGCCCGCAACAGTAGCTGATTCCGGGCGTCTCCGGCCATGGAGGTATGGCCGGCCGCGCTGTCGTGCTTGCGCATCGAGCCACCCTTGGCGTCTCGCCCCTTGGGGCTTCCATCGTTCCCTCGCTCCGCTCGGCTGACGCCTTCGGCCCGGCTCGTTGATCCGGGCCTGCGCGCTTCGCTTGCGTGGGGTCGGCGTGAAGAGTGGCCATTGCCAGTCCAGCCATCTTTCCTTCCCTCATCACCTTGTCCGCGACCGTAGCGCGCGCCGGGGCGCCGTCAAGGCGCGCCAGGCCGTGTCCTCGCCTTCGGCTGCGGGCCGCACCAGCCCCGGCGCTTCTTCCTTGACGGCGCCCCGGCGCGCGCTCCTGTTGGCCGCGGGCGATGAACTCAGGAAAGACGGTGGCAACGAGGCCGACCGGGTTCTTCGTGCCGACCCCACCGGAAGACCCGAAGAGGGCTCCGAATCTAGGAATCCGGTGAGGCTTTTTCAACAGCCAACCTTGTCAGGAGAAAGACCATGCAACTTGCATCCCGTTTCCGTTTCGCCGACCACTCGCCGGTGCTGCGCTCGGAACATCCGTTGTCGGATGACCAGATACGGACCGTCGCGCCGTCCATCTTCGCGCAGGCCCCGCACGGCAGCCGCTCGGAGCGCTACAGCTACATACCCACGGCCAGCGTGCTGCGGGAATTGAGAGGGGAGGGCTTCGAGCCCTTCATGGTGTGCCAGACCCGTGTGCGGCAGGAGGGGCGGCGCGACTTCACCAAGCACATGATCCGGCTGCGCCATGCAAGCCAGATCAATGGTCAGGAGACCAACGAAATCATCCTGCTCAACTCCCATGACGGGACCAGCAGCTACCAGATGCTGGCGGGCATGTTCCGCTTCGTGTGCAGCAATGGGCTGGTGTGCGGCGATACCGTGGCCGACGTGCGCGTGCCCCACAAGGGCGACGTGGCGGGCCATGTGATCGAAGGCGCCTATGCCGTGCTGGAAGGTTTCGGACAGGCGCAAGCCTCGCGCGAATCCATGCAGGCCGTCACGCTGGACGCCGGGGAATCCGAGGTGTTCGCCCGCGCCGCGCTGACCCTCAAGTACGACGACCCGGACAAGCCCGCACCCATCACGGAAGCGCAAATCCTGATGCCGCGCCGCACGGACGACGAGCGCCGCGACCTGTGGAGCGTGTTCAACCGCACGCAGGAAAACCTCATCAAGGGCGGCCTGCGTGCCCGCGCCAGCAACGGACGCCGCCAGAGCACGCGGCCCGTTCAGGGCATCGACCAGAACCTGCGGCTGAACCGCGCCCTGTGGCTGCTGGCCGATGGCATGCGCCAACTCAAGGCCTGAGCCATTCCGAAGGGGCATGCAGCCCCTCCATTCATTCCTCGGTTTTACGTCTTTCCATCTTTCCGATTGGAGCTACTCATGAACACCGCTACCTTTCAAGAAACCGCTGCCATCGGCGCAGCCGCTTACATCGCCGCATCCGTCCCCACGGGCGGCGCTGCCGCTGTCGCGGCTTCGCAGCAACTGCTGCTCATTCCGCTGTCCAGGCTGCGGCCTTCGAGCCGCAATGTGCGCAAGAGCGGCGGCACGTCGATCCTCGAACTGGCATCGAGCATTGCCCGCGTGGGCTTGCTGCAAAACCTCACTGTGGTGGCCGCACCCGATGGCGAGCACTACGAGGTGGTCGCTGGACGGCGGCGCTTGGCTGCGCTCATGCTGCTGGTCAAGCGCCGCAAGCTGGCGAAGGACCATGAGGTGCACTGTCTGTTGGTGCAGGACGATGCGGCGCGTACCGTGAGCTTCACCGAGAACGTGCAACGCGAGGCCATGTCGCCCATCGAGGAACTGTTCGCGTGGAAAGACCTCGTGGCCGAGGGCCGTCCGGTGGAGGACATCGCGGCCGACTTCGGGGTGACGCCTTTGGTGGTGCAGCGGCGCCTGAAGCTCGCCAATGTCTCGCCCCGGTTGCTGGCGGACTTCGGATCGCAGGCCGTGACGCTGGAGCAGTTGATGGCGCTGGCCATCACCGATGACCATGCGGCGCAGGAGGCGGCGTTCTACGAATCGCCGCAATGGCAGCGCAGCCCCGAGGCGCTGCGCGATCACCTGACCGGTGACGAGATCGACGCCGGCCGCGATGCGGTGGCGCGCTTCGTGGGGGTGGAAGCCTACGAGCAGGCGGGCGGCGGGGTGCGCCGCGACCTGTTCGCGGACGAGCAAAGCGGCATCTTCCTGACCGATGGCGCGCTGTTGGATGCGCTGGCGCGCGACAGGCTTGCACCGACCGTCGAGCAGGTGCGGGCCGAAGGCTGGGCATGGGTGGATGCCGCGCCGCGTGTCACGTCCTCCGATCTGTACCAGTTCCAACGCGCGCGCAGCGCGCGGCGCGAACCCTGCAAGGCCGAGGCCAAGCGAATCGCCAAGCTCGAAGACCAACAGGCGAAGCTGCAGGCGCGGTTGGACGACGAGAACGCGGACATGACCGACGAACAGGCGCAGGCGCTGCAGGAGGAAATGGACGAGCTCTGCAACGAGCTGGATGCCATCGAGCAGAAGCTGGTCGAATACTCGCCCTCCGTGGTGGCGCTGGCCGGGGCCGTGGTGTCGGTCGATCACATGGGCGGCGTGGTCGTGCACCGCGGCTTGATGCGCGAGGAACAGGCCAAGACCTTGCGGGAGCAGGCGCGGCAGGAAGAGGGCGGGGCAGGCATTAACCCAGTCGATAGCGACGGACCGGCCAAGCCCGGCATCTCGGAGAAGCTGGCGAAGCGCCTGAGCGCGCATCGGACCGCCGCCTTGCAGGCCGAGGTGGCGCGGCACCCGCAAGTCGCGTTGGTGGCCTTGGTGCATCGTCTCGCTATGCGTGTGATTGTGGACAGCTACGGCTCGGGCGGTTCGCCGGTCGATATCAGCGCCACGCCGCAGGACGGGTTGGGGCTGCATGCGCCGGACGTGGCGCAGTCGCTTGCAGCCATCGGCATGACGAAGGTTCGACAGGCTTGGGCCGATCGCCTGCCTGACAACCCGGAAGCACTGTTCGCCGAACTGCTGACCTTGCCGCTGCAGGAACTGCTGTCGCTGCTGGCGGTGTGCGTGGCCTCCACGGTCAGCGTGCTGGCTTCGCACGAAGAGGAGGTGCCCGCCGCCGCGCTCGCGCGGGCGGTGAACCTCGATATGCACGACTGGTGGACGCCGACCGCTGCGGGCTATTTCGAGCATGTCTCGAAAGCCAAGGCGCTGGAAGCGGTGCAGGCGTTCGCGCCGGATCAGGTGAACCGGCTGGGCAAGCTCAAGAAGGCCGAGATCGCGAGCGAAGCCGAGCGGTTGGCGGTGGGTACGGGCTGGTTGCCTGTGATGTTCCGGGGGCAGGACGCTGCTGTCGCAGCCGAAGCGGAAACGCGTGTCGTGCCGGAGAGTGAGGTCAGGGCCGAAGCCGTAGGCCGTGGCAGCATCGAGGCGGTGGCCAAAGAGGGCGAGCACGCTACTGCGTGAACATGAGCCCCGGCCTTCGGGCCGGGGCTTTTGAATCGGCGCGACCGGGGGGGGGGGGGGGGGGGGGGGGCTGCTGGGGGGTGGGGATGCGCTCGGCCAGGCGGTCGGCCAACTGCCCGGTCAGCGACTGGGTGGAGGTGCGTGTCAGCATGCGTTTTCCGGGCCGGGCCGGCTTCTGTGTCGAAGGACTGACCAA
>NZ_JBGLYN010000093.1:0-24919 GCF_047304045.1 Variovorax sp. Varisp85 | reverse complement strand
CACCCCAACCCTCCCCCAGAGGGGGAGGGAGCAAGGCGGGAGCAACAGGGGATGTGCTCATGATTCACGCGCGATTTCCAGGCGCACCTGCGCCGCATGCAGCAGGTCCGCAAAAGGCGCAGGCGGCTCCGCATCCGTGAACAGCCGGTCGATCTGCGACAGCGTGCCCAGCTGGATCATCGCGGGCCGGTTGAACTTGCTCGCATCGGCCGCCAGCCACACCTCGCGTGCCTGGGCAATGATGGTCTGCGCCACCTTCACCTCGCGCAGGTCGAAGTCGCGCAGCGAGCCGTCCGCCTCGATGCTCGACACGCCGATCAGTGCGATGTCGACCTTGAACTGGCGGATGAAATCGATGGTGGCCTCACCCACGATGGCGCGGTCGCGCGGGCGCACCGAGCCGCCCGCCACGATCACCTCGCACGATGTGTTGCCGCTCAGGATGGTGGCCACGTTCAGGTTGTTGGTGATCACGCGCAGGCCGGTGTGGCGCAGCAGCGCCTTGGCGATGGCCTCGGTGGTGGTACCAATGTTGAGGATCAGCGAGCAGTCATTGGGCACCAGCTCCGCCACGCGGCGGGCGATGCGCGCCTTGCCTTCGGCATGCAGCGTCTCTCGCTGCTGGTAGCCGATGTTCTCCGTGGTCGAGCTGGGCATGCGCACGCCGCCGTGGAAGCGCGTGAGCAACCCCTCGTCGGCCAGCCGCTGCACGTCGCGCCGCACGGTCTGCAGGGTGACGCCGAGCATGTCGGCCAGCTGTTCGACGGTGACGGAACCGCGCGTTCGCACGGTGTCCAGGAGGTTGATCTGGCGCGGGTTGGAGTTCACAAGGGCGTCGTGGAAAGCGGGAAGACTGGGGGCAAGGGTACAGCGCGTGCCACTTTAAAACGAACGAAAACGAAGATGCCTAAGGGAAAACTCGGGGGAAAATCGCGCTAAAAGGAATCCAAATGAAAAAACACGAAAATACAATGGCCGCCGTCAGTGACCAAAGTCACGCTTCAACGGACTCCTTTCTGTGAGCGATTTTTCTTCCAGTTCGCCCGCGCCAGCCACCGATTGCGACGTGCTGATCGTCGGCGGCGGCATCAACGGCTGTGGCATCGCGCGCGACCTCGCTGGCCGTGGCTGGCGCGTGGTGCTGTGCGAAAAGGACGATCTCGCCTCGCACACTTCTTCTTCTTCCACCAAGCTGATCCACGGCGGGCTGCGCTACCTCGAGTACTACGAGTTCTCGCTTGTGCGCAAGGCGCTGCAGGAGCGCGAGGTGCTGCTCAAGAGCGCGCCGCACATCATGTGGCCGCTGCGCTTCGTGATGCCGCATGACCCGTCGATGCGCCCGGCCTGGATGATCCGCATCGGCTTGTTCATGTACGACCATCTCGCCAGGCGCGAGGTGCTGCCGGGTTCGCGCAGCGTCGATCTGCGCAAGCACGCGGCCGGCAAGCCGCTGAAGGACCAGTACAAGCGCGGCTTCATCTACTCCGACGGCTGGGTCGACGACGCGCGCCTCGTGGTGCTCAACGCTCTCGACGCGCAGGCGCGCGGCGCCGAGGTGCTGACCCGCACGCGCTGCGTGAATGCGCAGCGCGATGCCGACGGCTGGACCGCGACGCTGCTGGGCGCCGACGGCGGCAAGCGCACGCTGCGCGCCCGCGCGGTGGTCAATGCCGCGGGGCCGTGGGCCGAATCCTTTCTGCGCGGCGTCGCGCAGTCGGCCAAGGGCGAGGCGCTGGCCACCAAGAGCCTGCGGCTCGTGAAAGGCAGCCACATCGTCGTGCCGCGCCTGTTCGAGCACGACCACGCCTACATCTTCCAGAACCCCGACAAGCGGATCATCTTCGCCATTCCCTACCAGGACGAGTTCACGCTGATCGGCACCACCGACATCGAACTCACCGGCGACGACCCGGGCGCCGCACGCATCGCGCAGGAGGAAATCGACTACCTGTGCACCCAGGCCAGCCGCTACTTCGAGAAGCCCATCGTGCCGGCCGACGTGGTGTGGACCTACTCGGGCGTGCGCCCGCTGCTCGACGACGACTCGGGCGACCCTTCGGCCGTCACGCGCGACTACATGCTCGAATCGAACACCACGGCCGCGCCGCTGCTGTCGGTATGGGGCGGCAAGATCACCACCTTCCGCAAGCTGGCCGAAGACGCGGCCGACGAGGTCGGCAAGATGCTCGGGCAGTCGAGCGCGCAACGCCCGGCCTGGACCGACGGCGCCTTCCTCGCGGGCGGCGACCTGTCGACCTGGATCGGCGCCGCCAGCCGGCCCGATGACGATTTCGAGCGCTTCGTATCGGCCGTGCAGGCCAGGTATCCGTGGCTCTATGGCCAACTGGCGCGCCGCTTCGCGCGCGGCTACGGCGCCCGCATTGCGGACCTGCTCGGTGATGCGAAGTCCTTTGCCGACCTGGGCGCCGAAGTGGCGCCGGGCCTGTACGAGCGCGAACTGCGCTTCCTGCAGGACCACGAATGGGCCGTGAGCGCCGAAGACGTGCTCTGGCGGCGGTCCAAGCTGGGGCTGCACTACACGGCCGAAGAGCGCGAGCAGGTCGCGCTCTGGCTGCAGTCCCATCCCAAGAGCAACTAGATCCGTAAAAGAGAGCAGCGCCAATGCAATTGACACTGGAGCGCGTCACCAAGAAGGTGGGAGCGCAGACATGGCTCTACGAGCAGAGCATCGCGCCCCGAAGCGGCGCGGTCACCGTGCTGCTGGGCGCCACGCAGGCCGGCAAGACCAGCCTCATGCGGCTGATGGCCGGACTCGACACGCCGACCGAAGGCAAGGTGCTGGTCGACGGCAAGGACGTGACCGGCATGCCCGTGCGCGAACGCAATGTCGCGATGGTCTACCAGCAGTTCATCAACTATCCGTCGCTCAAGGTGTCGGACAACATCGCCTCGCCGCTGAAGCTGCGCGGCGAGACGAACATCGAGGCACGGGTGAAGGCGCTGGCCGAGAAGCTGCACATCGGCATGTTCCTCGACCGCCTGCCGGCCGAGCTCTCTGGCGGGCAGCAGCAGCGCGTGGCGCTGGCACGCGCGCTTGCCAAGAACGCACCGCTGATGCTGCTCGACGAGCCACTGGTCAACCTCGACTACAAACTGCGCGAAGGCCTGCGCGAAGAGCTCACGCAGCTCTTCGCCACCGGCGACTCGACCGTGATCTACGCCACCACCGAACCGGGCGAGGCCTTGCTGCTCGGCGGCTACACGGCGGTGATGGATGCCGGCGAACTGCTGCAGTACGGCCCGACCGCCGAGGTGTTCCATGCGCCGCAATCGCTGCGCGTGGCGCGCGCCTTCAGCGATCCGCCGATGAACCTGCTGCAGGGCACGGCGGCCGCTGGCAAGGTGCAACTCGCGGGTGGCCCCGCACTGGCGCTGGCCTTGCCTGAAGGCGTATCGGGTGCGGTCACGGTCGGCTTGCGCGCGAGCGCATTGAACGTGGGCGCGAGTGAGGGCGACATCGCCTTGCCCGGCAAGGTGGAGCTGGCCGAGATCTCGGGCTCCGACACCTTCGTGCACGTCGAGACCGCAGTGGGCGAACTGGTGGCGCAGCTCACCGGCGTGCACCGTTTCGAGCTGGGCGCGCCGATCACGCTGTACTTCAGCGCGTCGCAGGCCTATGTGTTCGATGCCGGTGAAAAACTGGCGCTGGCGCCGAGGAAATAGGATGACCCCCAGTCTTCGCGCACTTCGTGTCGCTTCGCCAACCCCCTTCCAGGGGGCAACACCAGCGGCCCGGCAAAGCCGGTTCCCCGGTGTTCCGCGACAAGGTCTCGACTGTTTCATGCATTGCGTATCACGCGGAAGCGTGAAGGAGAGCTGACATGGCACGCATCGATCTCGACCTGGCGCACGCCTACCGTGCGAACCCCACGCAGGACAGCGACTACGCGCTGCTCCCGCTGAAGATGAGCTTCCGCGACGGCGGCGCCTATGCCTTGCTCGGTCCCTCGGGCTGCGGCAAGACGACCATGCTGAACATCATCTCGGGCCTGCTCGTGCCTTCGCAGGGCACGGTGAGCTTCGACGGCCGCGACATGACGCGGGCCACGCCGCAGGAGCGCAACATCGCGCAGGTGTTCCAGTTCCCGGTGATCTACGACACCATGACCGTGGCCGAGAACCTCGCGTTCCCGCTGCGCAACCGCAAGGTGCCGGCCGACCAGATCAAGAAGCGCGTCGGCGAGATTGCCGAGATGCTCGACATGAGCGGGCAGCTCAACCAGCGCGCGGCCGGTCTGGCGGCTGACGCCAAGCAGAAGATCTCGCTGGGACGCGGGCTGGTGCGCAGCGACGTGTCGGCGGTGCTGTTCGACGAGCCGCTCACCGTGATCGACCCGCACCTGAAGTGGCAGCTGCGCCGCAAGCTCAAGCAGATCCACCGCGAGTTGAAGCTCACGCTGATCTACGTGACGCACGACCAGGTCGAGGCGCTCACCTTCGCCGAAGAGGTGGTGGTGATGACGCGCGGCAAGGCCGTGCAGGTGGGCAGCGCCGACGCGCTGTTCGAGCGGCCGGCCCACACCTTCGTCGGGCATTTCATCGGTTCGCCGGGCATGAACTTCCTGTCGGCGCAGAGCGCGAACGGCACCATCGAAGTGGCAGGCACGCCGCTGGCGTCCACGCGCGAGCTGCCGCAGGGGCCGCTGAAGATCGGCATCCGCCCCGAGTACCTGCGTCTGTCGAATGCAGGCGCGGCCGGTGCGGTGCCGGCCGTGGTGAAGCAGGTGCAGGACGTGGGCACGCACGTGATGCTGGGCGTGGAAGCCGGCGGTAGCCTGCTGAAGGTGCGGCTGCATTCGGACGACCGGCCGCCCGCAGTGGGAGACAGGGTATGGGTGCGGGTGCTAGACACGCACACCTGCTATTACAAGGATGAGGAACTGGTCGCATGAACGCAACCACCAAGCCAATCAATCAGAAAGCCTGGTGGCTCGTGCTGCCAGTGCTCATCTGCGTCGCCTTCTCGGCCATCGTGCCGCTCATGACGGTGGTCAACTACTCGGTGCAGGACATCATCTCGCCCGAGCGCCGCGTGTTCGTGGGCACCGAATGGTTCGCCGCGGTGATGCGCGACGACGAGCTGCACCAGGCGCTGTGGCGCCAGCTGGGTTTCTCGCTGTCGGTGCTGCTGGTCGAGATTCCGCTGGGCATCGGCCTGGCGCTGTCGATGCCGGCCAAGGGCTGGAAGTCGTCGGCCGTGCTGGTGGTGGTGGCGCTGTCGCTGCTCATCCCATGGAACGTGGTCGGCACCATCTGGCAAATCTACGGGCGCGCCGACATCGGCCTGCTGGGCCACGCGCTGCAGACCCTGGGCATCGAATACAACTACACCGGCAGCGCTACCGATGCGTGGCTCACCGTGCTGGTGATGGACGTTTGGCACTGGACGCCGCTGGTGGCACTGCTGTGCTATGCGGGCCTGCGCTCCATTCCCGACGCCTACTACCAGGCCGCGCGCATCGACGGCGCGAGCAAGTTCGCGGTGTTCCGCTTCATCCAGCTGCCCAAGATGCGCGGTGTGCTGATGATCGCCGTGCTGCTGCGCTTCATGGACAGCTTCATGATCTACACCGAGCCCTTCGTGCTGACGGGCGGCGGGCCGGGCAATGCAACCACCTTCCTGAGCCAGTACCTCACGCAGAAGGCCGTGGGGCAGTTCGACCTGGGGCCGGCGGCGGCGTTCTCGCTGATCTATTTCCTCATCATCCTGCTGTTCTGCTTCGTGCTCTACAACTGGATGCAGCGGGTCGGTACGCAGGAAGCGGAGGTGGAGAAATGAACGAGAAGAGATTTCACAAGCGCAGCATCTTCCTGGTGCTGTACATCCTGTTCGCGCTGTTGCCCATCTACTGGATGGTCAACATGAGCTTCAAGACGAACGAGGAGATTCTGTCGAGCTTCTCGTTCTTCCCGCAGCAGCTCACCTGGGCCAATTACGCGCGCATTTTCACCGACGAGTCGTGGTACTCGGGCTACATCAACAGCCTGATCTACGTGGCGATCAACACGGTCATCTCGCTCACCGTGGCGCTGCCCGCGGCCTATGCGTTCTCGCGCTATTCGTTCCTGGGCGACAAGCACGTGTTCTTCTGGCTGCTGACCAACCGCATGACGCCGCCCGCGGTGTTCCTGCTGCCGTTCTTCCAGCTCTACAGCACGGTCGGCCTCATGGACACGCACCTGGGCGTGGCGCTCGCGCACCTGTTGTTCAACGTGCCGCTGGCGGTGTGGATCCTGGAGGGCTTCATGAGCGGCATCCCGCGCGAGATCGACGAGACGGCATATATCGACGGCTATTCGTTCCCGCGCTTCTTCCTCACCATCTTCCTGCCGCTCATCAAGGCCGGCGTGGGCGTGGCGGCGTTCTTCTGCTTCATGTTCAGCTGGGTCGAGCTGTTGCTGGCGCGCACGCTCACGAGCGTGAATGCCAAGCCCATCGTCGCGACGATGACGCGCACGGTGAGCGCGTCGGGCATGGATTGGGCAACGCTGGCAGCGGCCGGCGTGCTGACCATCGTGCCGGGCGCGATCGTGATCTGGTTCGTGCGCCACTACATCGCAAAGGGTTTCGCGATGGGGCGCGTTTGAATGATGGCTTCTCTCCCTCTCCCGGAAGGGGAAGGAGCAAGAAAAGACAAGGAAATAGAGCATGTTCGACTGGATGGTATGGACCACCCCCGTGGCCGTTTTCTTCAGCTGCATCGCACTCATGCTGGTCGGCATGACGGTGTGGGAATTCAAGTCGCCCACCACGCTGCGGCGCGGCTGGCTGCCGATGGCCACCACGCGTGGCGACCGGCTGTTCATCGGGCTGCTGTCGGCGGCGTATGTGAACCTGGTCTTCATCGGCCTGGCGGGCAAGTTCCAGGAGTGGTTCAGCCTCGAGGCCGAGCCTTCGATCTGGATCAGCTTCGTGCTGTCGATGGGCCTGCTCGCGCTGGTGATGCGCAAGGGCTGAACATTTCCTTTCGTCTTCTCAGACGCGTTCCGGCTCTCCGCCTCCCCGGAGCCGTGATCGAACACAACACCGGGGAAGCAACAACCGAGGAGACAACTTCATGAAGATGCGCTACACGGCATTGGCACTGGCAGCGGCGATGTTCGCCGCGCATGGTGCGGCGACGGCTGGCGAGGCCGAAGCCAAGAAATGGATCGACAGCGAGTTCCAGCCATCGACCTTGTCCAAGGACAAGCAGATGGAGGAAATGAAATGGTTCATCGATGCGGCCAAGAAGCTGCAGGCCAAGGGCGTGAAGGAGGTGTCCGTCGTCTCCGAAACGCTGACCACCCACGAATACGAGTCGAAGACACTGGCCAAGGCCTTCGAGGAAATCACCGGCATCAAGGTCAAGCACGACCTGATCCAGGAAGGCGACGTGGTCGAGAAGCTGCAGACCTCGATGCAGTCGGGCAAGTCGATCTATGACGGCTGGATTTCCGACTCCGACCTGATCGGCACGCACTATCGCTACGGCAAGATCATGTCGCTGACCGACTACATGAAGGGCGCCGGCAAGGAGTTCACCAACCCCGGCCTCGACCTGAAGGACTTCATCGGCACCAGCTTCACCACCGCGCCCGACGGCCAGCTGTACCAGTTGCCCGACCAGCAGTTCGCCAACCTGTACTGGTTCCGCGCCGACCTGTTCGCGCGCAAGGACCTGCAGGACAAGTTCAAGGCCAAGTACGGCTACGACCTGGGCGTGCCGCTGAACTGGAGCGCCTATGAAGACATCGCCGAGTTCTTCAGCGTCGACGTGAAGACCATCGACGGCAAGCCAATCTACGGCCACATGGACTACGGCAAGAAAGACCCGTCGCTCGGCTGGCGCTTCACCGATGCGTGGCTGTCGATGGCCGGCTCCGCCGACAAGGGAATTCCCAACGGCATGCCGATCGACGAATGGGGCATCCGCGTGGCCGACGACAAGTGCACGCCTACCGGTGCCTCGGTGTCGCGCGGCGGTGCCACCAACTCGCCAGCCGCCGTGTACGCGCTCACCAAGTACATCGACTGGATGAAGAAGTACGCGCCCAAGGAGGCCATGGGCATGACCTTCGGCGAATCCGGTCCAGTGCCGGCCCAGGGCCAGATCGCGCAGCAGATCTTCTGGTACACGGCCTTCACCGCCGACATGACCAAGAAGGGCCTGCCGGTCGTGAACGACGACGGCTCCCCCAAGTGGCGCATGGCCCCCGGCCCGAACGGTCCGTACTGGAAGCAGGGCATGCAGAACGGCTACCAGGACGTGGGCTCGTGGACCTTCTTCAAGGGCCATGACGCCAACAAGACGGCGGCAGCATGGCTCTACGCGCAGTTCATCACCGCCAAGACCACCTCGCTGAAGAAGTCGATCACCGGGCTGACATTCATCCGCGACAGCGACATCCGTGCGGACTACTTCACGCAGAACGCCAACAAGTACGGGGGCCTGATCGAGTTCTACCGCAGCCCGGCACGCGTGGCATGGACGCCGACCGGCACCAACGTACCCGACTATCCGAAGCTCGCGCAGCTCTGGTGGAAGAACGTGGCGGAGGCCGTCACGGGCGAGAAGACCCCGCAGAAGGCAATGGACAACCTGGCCGACGAGATGGACAACGTGATGGCCCGCCTCGAGCGCGCCGGCATGGCCCATTGCGCACCCAAGCTGAACCCCAAGGGTGATCCGGCCAAGTACCTGAGCGACGACCACGCCCCGTGGAAGAAGCTGGCCAACGAAAAGCCGAAGGGCGAGACCATCGACTACAACAAGCTGCTGACCGCCTGGAAGGAAGGCAAGGTGCGCTGAGCCTTGCACACAGCGTCCGCGTTCTGAAAAGATCGCCGTGACAAGGGCCGTGCCGCGAGGTGCGGCCCTTTTTGTTCTTTTCCCGCATTGCGGCCATATGACCGATCCGGCCGTCTGATTGTCGCGACGCATGACCAATGGCAGATGCGTTCGGCACGGGCTTCGCGTACATTCGACGGCCCCCGAAACGCCACCGCCAGTGACCTCCAGCCTTTCCAGCCCCCCACGCACGGACCCAGCAGCCGCCCTTCGAAGCGTCAAGCGCGTCCTGGTCCTGCGCTATTCGCAGTCCGGCCAGCTCGACGAGGTCGCCGAGCAGATCGCCGCCCCGCTGCGCGCCGACCCGTCGATCCAGGTGCACGAAGAAACACTGCGGCCGCAGAAGCCGTATCCCTTTCCCTGGCCCTTCCTGACTTTCTTCGATGCCTTCCCCGAGTCGGCCCACATGAAGCCGCAGCCGCTCGCGCCACTGTCGCTCACGGGCGAGGAAGACTTCGACCTGATCGTGCTGCCCTACCAGGTGTGGTTCCTGGCACCTTCGCAGCCCGTTGCGGCTTTTCTGAAGCACCCGGTGGCGGCGCGGCTGCTCAAGGGCAAACCTGTGGTCACAGTCATCGCGTGCCGCAACATGTGGCTGCTGGCCCATGAGAAGCTCAAGGGCATGCTCGATGACGTGGGCGCGCGCCTGATCGACAACGTGGTGCTCACCGACCCCGGCCCCACGCTCGCCACCTTCTTCACCACGCCGGCCTGGCTGATCTGGGGCCGCAAGCGCGGCTTCTGGGGCATGCCCGATGCCGGGCTCAGCACCAGGCAGATCCGCGGCACCGCCCGCTTCGGGCGTGCCCTGCGCGATGCGTTGCACAGCGGCCAGGAGCGTGGGACGCAGCCTTTGCTGGCCGGCCTGGGCGCCGTGCGGGCCGACGCGAAATTGCTCATCAGCGAGAAGGCCGGCACCCGCAGCTTCTACCTGTGGGGCAAGCTGATCATGGCGGCCGGCAGTCCGGGTGCGTGGCAGCGCAAGCCGCTGCTGCTGTTGTACGTGCTGTTCCTGATCGCGCTGATCGTCACGGTGGTGCCGGTGAGCCTGACGCTGCAGGCGCTCCTGCGGCCCTTGTTCAGAGGGTGGCTGACTAAAATGACGGCTCAATTCGAGTGCCCGTCGGGCTCGGCCACGGATCGCACTGCTCTCTATGACAACTGATGTCTTCCTGACCCGCACCGCCGCCTTTCTGCCGTTTCCCCCCGTCAGCAATGAAGACATCGAAGACGTCCTCGGCCGCATCGGCGGCAAGGCTTCTCGCGCGCGGCGGCTGATTCTTCGCAGCAACGGCATCCAGTCGCGCCACTACGCCATCGACCGCGCCACCGGCGAGCTGGCCATGACCAACGCGCAGCTCACCGCCTCGGCCATCCGCGCGCTCGGCGATATCGGCCCGGTCGACTGCCTCGTCACCGGCACCTCGCTGCCCGACCAGCTCATGCCCAACCACGCGGTGATGGTGCATGGCGAACTCGGCTGGCCCCGGCTCGAAGTGGTGGCCTGCGCGGGCATCTGCCTGGCCGGCGCCACCGCGCTGAAGCATGCGTGGCTCTCGGTGCGCGCGGGCGATGCGCAGCGTGCGGTGGCCACGGGTTCGGAGCTGGCCTCGGCCGTCATGCGCGGCTCGCGCTTCGAGGCCGAGCTGGAGCACAAGCTGGAGGCGCTGGAGGCGCGGCCCGAACTGGCCTTCGAGAAGGACTTCCTGCGCTGGATGCTGTCCGACGGTGCCGGCGCCGTGCTGCTGGAGCGCGAGCCGCGCGGGCCGCTGTCGCTGCGTGTCGATTGGATCGACCTGTCGTCGGCTGCGCATGAGCTGCCGGTGTGCATGTACGCCGGCGCCGAGAAGAATGCCGAAGGCGGCCTCGACGGCTGGGGGCGCAAGACGCCCGCCGAATGGCAGAGCGAGTCGACCTTCGCCGTGAAGCAGGACGTGCGCCTGCTCAACGAGAACATCGTGCGCGCCACGCTGGGCGAGCCGCTGGCGGCCATCATCGAGCGGCGCGGGCTGAAGTCGGCGGACATCGACTGGTTTTTGCCGCACCTGTCGTCGCAGTACTTCGTCGAGCCGGTGAGCCAGTGCCTCGAATCGCTGGGCCTGCCGATTCCGCGCGAGCGCTGGTTCAGCAATCTTGCGAGCAAGGGCAACACGGGTTCGGCGTCGCCTTACATCATGCTCGACGAGCTGTTCCGCTCGGGCCGCATCCAGCGTGGCCAGAAGCTGCTGATGTTCGTGCCGGAGAGCGGCCGCTTCTCCAGCGGCTTCATCTACATGGAGGCTGTGTAGCCATGGATCTCGACGCAGTACCGCAGGAGGGCAATGCGACCCTCGACGGCCATTCCAAGCTGATGTACGCCCGCGACGCGCAGGGCCGCGTCGTCACCACCACTTCGCGCGGCTGGGAGGCGGAGGAGATCGTCACCAGCCATGCGGTCGACGTGCTCGTCGAACAGGCGCAGGCCGCGAAGGAGCGCGTGAAGGCGGGGCAGGCCTCGCCGCTCGAATACTGGATGTACGAGCGCCGCATGGACGTGGCGCTGCTCTCGCAGACCAGCGGCTTCTGGCAGTGGCGCGTACGGCGCCACCTGCAGCCGCGCCATTTCGCGGCGCTGTCGCCGGCCCAGCTCGCGCGCTACGGCGAAGCGCTGGGGCTTTCCGTCTCCACCTTGCAGGGCCTGCCGTGAACTTCCAACACCAACAGGCGGCGCATTGCGAAAGCGGCGTCATCTCCAGCCTGATGCGCCACCACGGCGCACCGATGAGCGAGAGCATGGCGCTCGGCCTGTCGTCCGCGATCTCGTTCGCCTACCTGCCGTTCATCAAGCTGTCGGGCCTGCCGCTCATTTCGTACCGCATGCCGCCCAAGGCCATCATCAAGGGCCTGCTGGCGCCGATGGCCGCCCGCTTCCGCTTCGAGACCTTTCGCAGCGCCGAGGCCGGACAGCAGCGGCTCGATGCTTTGCTGGCCGATGGCCAGCTGGTGGGCCTGCAGACCTCGGTCTACTGGCTGCCGTACTTTCCGCCGAACATGCGCTTCCACTTCAATGCGCACAACCTGCTGGTGTACGGGAAGGACGGCGATGACTACCTGATCAGCGACCCGGTGTTCGAGGAGCCCGTGCGCTGCCCGAGCGGCGACCTGGCACGCGCTCGCTTCGCCAAGGGCGTGCTGGCGCCGAAGGGGCTCATGTATTACCCGCAGGCCATCGATCGCAAGACGGTCGATGCGGCCTCCGTGGTCAAGGCCATCCGCAAGACGGTGCGCAACATGCTGGCGCCCATTCCCATCGTCGGCGTACGCGGCATGCGCATGCTGGCCAAGCGCATGCAGAAGCTGTCGCCGACCGATCCGCGCAGCGTCGACTTCATCGGCCACGTGGTGCGCATGCAGGAAGAAATCGGCACGGGCGGGGCGGGTTTCCGCTTCATCTATGCGGGTTTCCTGCAAGAGGCGGCACAGCTGCTCGACAAGCCGCAACTGCAGCAGATGTCCGAGCGGCTGATCGCCATCGGCGACGGCTGGCGTGCGTTCGCGCTCAAGGCGGCGCGCATGGTGAAGGGGCGAGAGGCGGTCGACCCCGCCGCGCTGGCTGCCAAGCTGCACGAGCAGGCGCTGCAGGAAGAAAACTTCTTTCGCGACCTGAAGGCTGCCGTGGCCTGAGATGGGGCGTTGTTCTTTTCTCCTTGTTGTTCGTTGTTCGGGGCGCGATCACGCCGACACGCCCCCGTCACCCGGCAACTCGAGGCCAGACCCATGCTCGAGTTGAAGACCCTCAGCCACCGGTATCCGAACGCCGACGCCCCCGCGCTGGTGGACGTGTCGCTCACCGTGCCACGGGGCTGCGTGCTGGGCCTGCTGGGCCCCAACGGCGCGGGCAAGACCACGCTGATCTCGCACTTGTCGGGCGCGTTGGCCGTGCAGTCGGGCGAGATCCTCATCGACGGCCAGCCGCTGCAGCAGGTGCGTGCGAAGGCCCCGACGCGCATCGCGGTGGCACCTCAGGAGCAGGCGTTCTATCCGATGCTCACCGTGGCCGAGAACCTGGCGGTGTTCGCCGCTGCGGGAAGGCTGTCGGGCCCGCGCAAGAAGGAGCGGATCGAGGCCTGCACGCAATTCGCGCAGCTGGAGCAGTTCGCGGGCGTGCGCGCCGAGCGGCTCTCGGGCGGCCTCAAGCGCCGGCTCAACCTTGCGATTGCCTTGCTGCCCGAGCCCGAGCTGATGCTGTTCGACGAGCCCACCGTGGGCGTCGATCCGCAATCGCGCGCGTTCATCCTCGACGCGATCCGGAGCCTCGCGCAGCAGGGCGCGGCGGTGATCTACGCCTCGCACTACATGGAGGAGATCGAGGCCATTGCAGATCGCGTCGCCATCCTCGACCGTGGACACGTGCTGCGCGAAGGCTCGCTCGACGGGCTGCTGTCGAAGAGCGCGATGCTGCTCACGCTGGCCGCCGACGGGCTCGACGCCGGCATGCTCTCGCGCTTCGGCACGGTGGAGCAGGGCGGCGCGCACTGGCGCATTCACCTGAACGCAGGGAGCGGCCCGGGGCCGGTGCTGGCTGCTCTGGAAGCCGCGGGCATCGAGGTGCGCCACGCCGAATTCGGCCGCCATGACCTGGAGCAGCTGTTCATGGCGCTCACCCACCGCTCGTTGCGCGACTGAAGAACCCCATGCTCCTCGCGCTCATCAAGAAAGAACTGCTCGCCCTCGTGCGCGACATGCACGGCCTTGCCGCGCTGTTCCTGATGCCGATGGTCTTCATCGTGCTGATGTCGCTCACGCTGAAGGATATCTACCGCCCGCCGCTGGCCGAACTGAGCTACGCCATCGACATGCGCGACACGGCCACGCCCGCGCAGTGGCTCAAGCAGCTCTGGCAGCGCAACCATGGCGCGCCGCAGCCGCTTGGCAATGACTGGCAGGCACGGCTGCTCAACGGCTCGCTCAAGTACGTGATCGTGATGGAGCCGGGCCTGTCGCAAGAGCTGGAGTCGGCCGCGCTGTCGACCAGGGCGTACATCCATCTGCTGACCGAACCGGGCATCGACGCCAACCTGTTCAACGCACTGCGCGCCGAACTCATCGGCGCCTCGGGCGAGCTCAAGGCGCGCCTTGCGCTGGCGGTGCCCGGCACGGCCAGCCCCGCGCCCGAGGCGTCCATCGAGGCGATGGTGCGCGCCGAGCGCTTCTCCACCGCCGGCCCGCGGCCGACCTCGGTGCAGCAGAACGTGCCGGCGTGGCTGGTGTTCGGCATGTTCTTCGTGGTGGCCTCGCTGTCCAGCCTGTTCGTGCAGGAGCGCAGCTCGGGCGCGCTCGGACGGCTGCAGGGCCTGGGCGTGTCGCGCAGCATGCTGCTGATGTCGAAGGCGCTGCCGTACCTGGGCGTGAACGCGCTGCAGGCCGTGCTGATGCTCGCGGCCGGCATCTGGTTCATGCCGCTGATCGGCGGCGACGCGCTGTCGCTCGCGGGCATCCATTGGGGCGCGCTGCTGTTGTCGCTCGCGGCCGTGAGCCTCGCGGCGGTGAGCCTGTCGCTCGCGCTGGCCTGCCTGGTGCGCAGCCACGCGCAGGCGGCCACCATCGGGCCGATGGTCAATGTGCTGATGGCGGCGGCGGGCGGCATCATGGTGCCCAAGTTCGTCATGCCGGGCTTCATGCAGCGGCTGGTCGAGATTTCCCCGATGAACTGGGGGCTCGAAGCGCTGCTGACCGTGCTGCTGCGTGGCGGCGGCGTGGCCGATGCGCTGCCGCAGATCGGCCGGCTGGCCGTGTTCGCGGCGCTGATGTTTCTTCTGGCTGTTTTTCTGTTTCGCAGGCGCGCATCGTGAGCACCACCGTCACCCCTGAATTCATTGCCAGCCTCAAGGCCATGGTGCTCGAAGCCGTCGAGAAGGACGCGCCCCCGGGCGGCCTCGGCGACGACGAGCCATTGTTCGGCCCCGAGGCCCGGCTCGACCTCGACTCGCTCGACGCGCTCCAGGTGTCGATGACGATCCAGCAGCGCTTCGGCGTGCGCATGCCCGACAGCAAGGAAACACGCCGGGCGATGACCTCCATCGCTCATCTGGCGGAACACCTCGCGCTGGCGGGCAAGGCATGAGCGACGTCTACCTGGGCGGCACGGGCCTGGCCTGTGTGCTCGGCGACGACGTTCCGTCCGTGCTGGCGTCGCTGCAGCGCGGCGGCGTGCCGCCGACACCGGTGGCCGTGGCAGAGGGAATCCACTGGCCGGTGTACGCGCTGGCGCCGAGCGAAGGCGAATGGAAGCAGCGCCTGTGCCGCACCGTGTGCAATGTGGCCGCGCAGACCGGCGACTGGGGGCCGCGCACGGCACCGTTGTTCGTGGCCTCGTCGTCGCTCGACATCGGCTTCATGGAGCACGAGAAGCAGGACCTGCGGCTCGGCGGCGACCTGCAGGACTTTGCCGGTGTCGTGGCCCGCGCGCTGGATTGGCAGGGACCGGTGTTCACCGTTTCGACCGCCTGCACGTCGGCGCTGAACGCGGTGCTGGCGGCCGCCGAGCTGATTCGCAGCGAAGACGCCGACCAGACACTGGTGATCGGCATCGAACTCGACAACCGCTTCACGGTCGCCGGCTTCGGCGCGATGCAGTTGCTGGCGCCCGACCGCGCGCAGCCCTTCGGCGCACAGCGCAAGGGGCTGGTGCTCGGCGAAGCGGTCGCCGCACTGCGACTGACATCGCGTCCTGCGCGCTGGCAGATCACGGGCGGTGCCAACGTGGTCGACGGGCGCAACCCATCGGGCACCGAAGCCACGGCCGTGCATGCGATGTGCCGCGGCGCGCTGGCGCAGAGCGGCCTGCAGCCCGGCGACATCGACCTGATCAAGGTGCAGGCGGCGGGCAGCCCCGTCAACGACGCCATCGAGGTGGAAGCGCTGAAGCGGGTGTTCGATCCGCTGCCGCCGCTGGTGTCGCTCAAGTCGGCGATCGGCCACACGCTGGGCGCGGCGGGGGCGGCGGAACTGGCCTTGCTGGTCGGCTGCATCGAGGGTGGCGTCTGGCCGTCGGTGGACTATCCGCTCGATGCATCGCTCGGCATTGCGCTGAGCAAGGAGGCGCCGCAGAAGCTGCGCAACATCCTGCTCAACGTGGTGGGCTTCGGCGGTGGACATGCTTCGCTCGTATTGAAGGACGCCGGCCCATGAGCACCTGGCACACCACCGCCCATTTCATCGCGCATCCGCCGCCGGTCGACTGGCGCGATGACCTCGCCCGCCGCATCGGCCGCCGGCCGCGCCGCGTCGGCCTGTGGACCGAGCTGGCGATGTACGGCGCACGCTGCTGCCTCGACGCGGCGGGCGAGGCCGCATTGCCGGCCGGCGCGCGCATCCGTGTCGCCAGCCAACGCGGCGCATGGGGCGCCACGCATGCCGGCCTGACCCAGCTCGATGCAGGCCTGCCGATGCCCTTCACTTTCATGCAGAGCCAGCCCGCGCTGATGCTGGCCGAAGTAGGCCGCTGTCTCGAATGGTGGGGCGACGCCAGTTTTGCGCTGTGCCGCGATGCGGCGCGCACGCTGCAGCTGGCGAAGCTGGGCGCGGCGCGCGACGGCCTGTTGTTCGGCATCGTGGAAGAAGAGCGCCATGGCGAGCCGCCGCGCACCGAATGGTGGCGCCTGGTGCCCGCCTGACGAGGCCGGTCAGCCCGCGATGGAACGCTGCAGGTTGAGGCGCGCCTGCGCTTCGAGCTGCGCGTGCATCCGCGGTGTCGCATAGATGGCCTGGCGGTCGAGAAAGCGCTGAAGAATCGCTCGGCGCCGCGGCAGCCGCACCTCGTCCGGAACGAAGGCGTATTCGGCATGCACCTGCCGCTCGTATTCGTCGAAACGCCCACGTTCCGCGCCGAGGATCGACAGGTCGATGTCGATCAGCAGCTCGGCATCGCGGCCTTCGGGTACGGCGTCGTGGCGTGTGGCCATCACGAGCGCATGGACGCGCTCGGCGGCTGCTCTGTCCGCACCGGCTTCGAGCAGGGCCTCGCGCGCCCAATCGGCGCTGCGTGCCTCGTTGTCGTGGGCGTGTACGTCGTAGATGGCGTCGTGGAACCACAGCGCGAGCGCCACTTCACCGGGGCGTTCGGCCAACGTCTTCTCGCGCTCGAACCACGCGAGGCATTCGCCCAGGTGCTGCACCGTGTGGTAGTGGCGCTGCGGTTCGCCGTAGCGGCGCTGCAGCTCTTCGCACAGCGCCTCACCCGGCGAGTCGATGCCCAGCGCATGCCAGGCCTCGTTCCAGTTCGCGCGCAGCGCCTCGGGTGTCATGGTGCTATTGCTCCATCGCCGCCTTGACCTCTTGCCCAAGGTCGAGCACGGACATGGCGTAGTAGCTGCTCCAGTTGTAGCGCGTGATCACGTAGAAGTTGCGCGTGCCGGCCACGTAGGTTGGTGGCGCATCGGCGCCGTTCTGCAGCTCGATCAATGCGAGCAGGCCCTTGTGGTTGATGCCGTCGCCTTCGGGCACCGCGCCGGCGGCCACGAAGCTGTCGGTGCTGAAGGTCGGCAGGATGTCGGGCGCCAGCAGCAGCGCCTTCTGCAGCCGCGCTTCCTCGAAATGCATCGGATAGATCGCCGGCATGCCGGCCTTCCAGCCGAAGGCCTTGAAGTAGTTGGCGACCGAGCCGATCACGTCGGCCGGGTTGTTCACGAGATCGATGCGGCTGTCGCCGTCGAAGTCGACCGCGTACTTGGCGATGCTGCTGGGCATGAACTGCGGCATGCCCATCGCGCCGGCATAGCTGCCGACGGGCGTGAGCGGATCGTCGGCGGTGCGGCTCTCGGTGCTCAGGAAGCTTTCGAGCTCTCCACGGAAGAAGGCCTGGCGCTCGGCCGCGCGTGGATGGCCTTCGGGAAAGTCGAACGAGAGCGTGGCCAGTGCATCGATCACGCGGAAGTTGCCCATGTTGCGGCCGTAGATGGTCTCCACGCCGACGATGCCGACGATGATTTCCGGCGGCACGCCGTACACCTGCTCGGCGCGCGCGAGCGTGTCGGCATTGGCGCGCCAGAAGCGCACGCCCGCCGCGATGCGCACCGGGTCGATGAAGCGGCTGCGGTAGGTCTGCCAGTTCTTCACCGTGCCGACCGGGCCCGGCAGCATGAGCCGCGGCACGTTGGGCAGGAAGCGCGCGCTGCCGATGGTGGCGCGCACCCAGTCGCGATCGAGGCCGCGGCGCTCGGCCACTTCGTCGGCGAACTTCATCGCGTCGTCGCGCGTGGCGTAGGGCGTGCTGCCGCGCACCGGGTTGGCCGCTGCGCTGCGGCCGTTGGAAGACTTCTGGGCTACAGCCCCCGTGGACCATGCGCAGCAGGCGGCAAGGAGTGCGGCTGCCGCGGCGGCGCGCGAAGGCGTGGAGAGGAAAAATCGCATGGGCCGATTGTGCCGTCCGCCCACATGGCCCCTCTTCAGGGACACATGTGGTTTCAGCCGCGTGGGTTGTCGGTCGGCCAGGCGATGCGCCGGAACTCGGCGCGCAGGGTGGAGAGCGAGTCGGGCGTGGCCGGCGCGTAACGCTGTGCCTCGAGCTTGAGCAGCCAGTCGCGCACGGCCTGCGCGGCGGGGCCGAAGCGTGCGTCGGCCGCCTGTGCCATCTGGCGCGGCGGGGCGCTGTCGGGCAGCTGCAGGCCGGCCTTGGCGAGCCGCGCGCGCGCCCGGCCTAGCAGGCGCAGCCATGGGTCGTGCCGGCTGCGCTCCCACAGCGTCCAGCCGGCGCCAGCCAGGCTCGCGCCCACCAGCAGGTAGAGCAGCACGTAGGCCAGGTCTTCGAGGCTCGGCGCCTTGAAGCCGATGTTCTTCAGCAGGTTGAGCTGGCGGCTCTGGGTGTAGTTGAGCACCCACTGGTTCCAGCCGTTGTTGACGGCTTCCCATGCGGCGCGGATGTTCTGCACGAGGGTGGGGCTCATCGAGCCGAAGGCGCCCGCGATCAGGCCCGGCTGCGGCTGGAGCCGCTGTGTCTGGCCGATGCGCCCCGGAGACACCGAGCCCGTGGGATCCACGCGGGTCCAGCCGGTGCCTTCCTGCCAGATCTCGGCCCAGGCATGGGCATCGCTCTGGCGCACGATCCAGTAGTTGTCTACGCCGTTGAGTTCCCCGCCCTGGTAGCCCGTCACGATGCGCGCCGGGATGTTCAGGTTGCGCATCAGCACCACGAAGGCCGAGGCGATGTGCTCGCAGAAGCCCTCCTTGCGGTCGAACCAGAACTCGTCGGCCGTGTCGTTGCCGTAGACGCCCGGCTCCAGCGTGTAGCTGTAGCCGCCGGTGCGCAGGCGCCGCAGGGCGGCCTGCACGAAGGCCTGCGCGTTGGCGTTGGCCAGCGCGGGGTCGGCGCGCATCTCGGCGGCGAGGGCGGCGGTGCGCGGGTTGGTGCCGGGCGGCAGCGCCAGGTAGGCCTGGAGCTGGCCGCCCGTGCGCTTCAATGGGCCGCTCTGGAACTGCGTGTAGCTTTCGGCGCGGTAGCGCACCAGGTCGGTGACGGGGCGGTTCGCGATCCATTGCAGGTCGGGCGTGCCGGTGACTTCGAAGCCGGGTGCCTCGGGGGGGCGCTGCGCCGCGTCGAGGGCCAGCAGCCAGGGGCGGTTGCTGGCTTCGAGCGTGACCTCGTAGCGCACGGGTTCGCCGCTCACGCGCAGGTTGGGGGTCCATTGCGCGCCGCGCGCCCATGACGGCAGCGCGGTCCATTCACGGCCGTCGAACTGCGCCAGCACCGGTCCGCGGAAATAGAGCTGGCTTTGCGGCGGCGCCCGGCCACCGTCGAACTTGATGCGCGCGGCGATGCGGTCATCGAGCGCCAGTTCGGCGATGGTGCCGACGCGCATGGTGTTCGACAGGCCGCTGCGCCCCAGCATGGCGTCGCTGGGTGTGCCCCACAGCGGCGCGAGGCGTGGGAACAGCAGGAACAGCGTGAGCATGATCGGCGCGCCCGCCAGCGCCATCCAGCCCGCCATGCGTGCGGCCTGCATCAGCGGCGGCCGACCCACCGGCATGTGCGCGTTGACCAGCGCGGTCAAAAGGCCCAGCAGCGCCAGCAGCATGGTGAACGCGGTCAGCAGCGACTGCGAATAGAAAAAGTTCGTGAGCATCGCGAAGAAGCCCAGGAAGAAGACCACGAACGCATCGCGCCGCGCGCGCAGTTCCAGCGTCTTGAGTGCGAGCAGGCTGACGATCAGCGTCACGCCCGCGTCGCGGCCCAGCAGCGTGCGGTGCGTGGCGTAGGTGGCGCCGAGGATCAGCGCCAGCAGGGCGATGCGCCACCACTTGCTGGGCAGGGAGCGTCCCTGTACGGACAATGTGGCGCGCCAGAGCAGCACCATGGCTGTGATGGCCGTGCACCACCAGGGCAGGTTCTCGATCTGCGGCAGCAGGATCAGGCCGATCACGCAGAGCAGGAAAAGGGTATCCCGCGCGTCCCGGGGGAGTGCGGCGAGTTCCCGTATGACTCGGTTCATGCGGCGGTTCCGTTCAACACAGCGCCAAGGCCTCGAGGCAGGCGCGCCGGTGGGCTTCGCCTTGCGACGGCTTCACGACCCGGCCCTCTACCCGGATGCCGTAGTCCACGCCCAGCCGGTCGGCCATCAGCACCCACGCGCACAGGCGCGAGAGGCGGGCTTCGGCATCGGCAAGGCCGGTGCTCCGCGCGTCGAGCCAGAGTTCTTCGCGCTGGGTCTGCTGCGTGTCGCGGCTCACCAGCTCTTCCGATCCGGCTGCCTGTGCGCGCGCTGCCTTCTTCCAGACCACGAGCTTCAGCGGATCGCCGCGGCGGTAGGCGCGCACGCCGTCGTACTCGCCGGCGTTGTGCGCCCGCAGCGAGGCGGACATCGCCGCCGGCCCCGACAGCGGCTCGCCCGGCGGCAGCGGCGGCGGATGCGCCTCGGGCGTGGGGTAGACCAGCATCTGCGCGGCCGGCCGCCAGACTGTCCACACGCGGAACGTGCCGAGCGGG
This sequence comes from Variovorax sp. Varisp85, assembly GCF_047304045.1. Taxonomy (NCBI): domain Bacteria; kingdom Pseudomonadati; phylum Pseudomonadota; class Betaproteobacteria; order Burkholderiales; family Comamonadaceae; genus Variovorax; species Variovorax sp. Varisp85. Next base: position 4,108 of record NZ_JBGLYN010000093.1, on the reverse strand, counting down.
AAGCGCGTCTCGGCCGTGAGCGGCGGGACCGGGTGCAGGCCGCGCCGCTCGGGCTGGAAGGCGATCTCGACGGTGGACGTTCCCTCGGCCGGCACGTCGGTCCAGGCCCATTGCCCGCTGCCGCGCACGGCCATGCCGATGCCGTAGCGCACGCGGCGCCGGGTGTTGTGCAGCACCACCCGGAAGACGGCGGCGGCGCCCGCGTAGTGGGCATCGGGCGGCACGAGGTGCATCGCCAGCCCGCGCAGCGTGCCGTGGCACACGTGCATGCCCACGGCCACGCTGCCGGCCAGCAGGAAGGTCAGCAGGTAGCCGAGGTTGAGCTGGTAGTTGATCGAGGCGACGAGCAGCACCAGCAGCGTCGCGCCCAGCGTCCATCCGGCCCGCGTGGGCACGATGTAGACATTGCGCTGCGTGAGCTCCAGCGTGTCCGACGGCGGACGGCGCGACAGGAACCAGCCATCGATGCGCGAGCGCAAAGAGGCGATCATCGGTGGTGGTCCCTGGGGCCGAAAAGCGCGAAACACCGCGGAACCGGCTTCGCCGGGCCGCCGGTGTTGCCCCCTGCAAGGGGGGAGGAGAAGCGACACGAAGTGCGCAAAGCCTGGGGGTGTTTCATGACTACGGCAGTGGCACGGCGGCGATCATGGCGCGCACCTGCTCCACGGCGCCGCGCCCGGCGTCGCCCACGGGCGTGAGGCGGTGCGCGATCGTTTGCGGCAGCACGGCCTGCACGTCGTCGGGTGCGACGTAGCTGCGGTTGGCCAGCAGCGCCTGCGCCTTGGCCGCACGCAGCACCGCGATGCCGGCGCGCGGCGACAGGCCCTGCAGGAACCAGCGGCCCGAGCGCGTGGCCGCGATCAGGTCCTGCAGGTAGTTGAGCAGCGGCTCGGCCGCATGCACCTGCTGCACGCGCTGCTGCAGGGCCGTGAGTTCGCCGGCGGTCAGCATGGCGGGCAGGGAGGCCAGCATTTCGCGGCGGTCGCCGCCCGCGAGCAGCAGCCGCTCGGCGGCGCGGTCGGGGTAGCCGAGCGAGATGCGCATCAGGAAGCGGTCGAGCTGCGACTCGGGCAGCGCGAAGGTGCCGAGCTGGTCCTGCGGGTTCTGGGTGGCGATCACGAAGAAGGGCGTGGGCAGCGGGCGGGTTTCGCCTTCGACGGTGACCTGCTTTTCCTCCATCGCCTCGAGCAGCGCGCTCTGGGTCTTGGGGCTGGCACGGTTGATCTCGTCGGCCAGCAGCACCTGCGCAAAGATCGGCCCGGGGTGGAACACGAAGGCCTGCTGGCCCCGGTCGTAGATCGCCACGCCCGACAGGTCGCCAGGCATCAGGTCGGCCGTGAACTGCACACGCGAGAACTGCATCCCGAAGGTATGCGACAGCGCGTGGGCGAGGGTGGTCTTGCCCACCCCCGGCACATCCTCGATCAGCAGGTGCCCACCTGCCAGCAGGCAGGCCACGCAGTCGCGCACCTGGGCCTCTTTGCCCACGATCACCGTGTTAAGCTGACTCAGCAAAGTGGCTAGCTTCGCAGCAACGTCCATATTTGTATCCATATGCAAACGATACCGTAAGACCTGCCGGCCCCATGCCGAATGAGGTCTAGGCGTGGCGACAGAGACACATGGGCAAGACAGGCTACTTCACACACCGCGACTTCTGGAAGCACGACATGGGCGAGGGGCACCCCGAGTGCCCGGGTCGGCTGGATGCCATCGAAGACCGCCTGCTGCTCACCGGCGTGGGCGATGCGCTGGAGCACTGCGAGGTGCCGCTGGCCACCCTGGAACAGATCACCCGGGCGCACAGCACCGCGCACGTCGAGTACCTCGAGGCGCTGAACCAGCGCCTGGTGGCCGACGAACCCGCCGGCGGCCCCGACCACGCGCAGGTCGACCCCGACACGGTGCTCAACCGCTTCACCCTGCTGGCCGCGCGCCGCGCCGCCGGCGCTGCGATCGCTGCGACCGACGCGGTGATTGCCGGCGACCTGGAAAACGCCTTCTGCTCGGTGCGCCCGCCCGGCCACCATGCCTGCCGGGAGCAGGCGATGGGCTTCTGCTTCTTCAACAACGTCGCCATCGCGGCGCGCCACGCCATCGAGGTGCACGGCATCGAGCGCGTAGCCATCGTCGATTTCGACGTGCACCACGGCAACGGCACCGAGAACATCCTCTCGAACGATCCGCGCGTGCTGATGGTCGGGTTCTTCCAGCATCCGTTCTACCCGTACAGCGGCACCGAGCATCCGGCGCCGAACATGCTGAACCTGCCGATCCCGGCCTACACAAGGGGCATGGACGTGCGGGAGATGATCGAAGCGGCCTGGATGCCGCGGCTGGAGGAGTTCAAGCCGCAGATGGTCTTCATCAGCGCCGGCTTCGACGCCCATCGCGAGGACGACCTGGGCCAGCTGGGCCTCAACGAAAACGACTTCGCCTGGATCACGGGCCGCATACACGATGTTGCGAGGCGCCATGCGAAGGGCCGTATCGTCTCGATGCTCGAAGGCGGCTACAACCTCGATGCGCTCGCGCGCAGCGTGGAAGCCCACATCCGCGTTCTCGCGGACCTCTAACGCAGCCGGCGCGGACGGCGCTCCGCTACCTTTCAATAGATGAATTTCAACGATTTCACTCAACGTCTGAGCCAGGTCGATGCGCGCGGCCTCGGCATCGAGCTTGTCGCGCTGGTGGTCTGCGTGGCGCTGGCCTGGGCCGTTTGCAAGTGGTTCGGCCGCGACCAGCCCAAGGATTCGATCTGGTTCGGCGAGAGCACCTTCGACGGGTTGCTGTTCCCGTTGCTGGCGCTGGTGTTCACCGATCTCGCCCGGCGCGTGGTGCTCGATTTCCAGACCGTTCTGGTGCTGCGCATCGCGGTGCCGGTGTTCCTGTCGCTGGTGGTCATCAGGCTGTTCGCGCGGGTGCTGCGGGCGGTGTTTCCCGCGTCCAACCTCGTGCGGCTGATCGAGCGCACGATCTCCTGGCTGGCGTGGATCGCGGCGGTGCTCTGGATCGTCGGGCTGCTGCCGCCGGTGCTGGCCGAGCTCGACGACATCACGCTGGCCTTCGGCAAGACGCGCGTGAGCCTGCAGACCATCTTCCAGGGCGTGCTGTCGGCGGGGCTGGTGCTGGTGATCTCGCTGTGGATCGCGAGCACTATCGAGAAGCGCATCCTGCGCGAGGCCGTGACCGACCTGTCGATGCGCAAGGTGGCGTCGAATGCGGTGCGTGCCTTCCTGCTGCTGGTCGGCCTGTTGTTCGCACTGTCGGCGGTGGGGGTGGACCTGACGGCGCTGTCCGTGCTCGGCGGCGCGCTCGGCGTGGGCCTGGGTTTCGGCCTGCAGAAGCTGGCGGCCAACTACGTGAGCGGGTTCGTGATCCTGCTCGAGCGCTCGATCCGCATCGGCGACAACGTGAAGGTCGATACCTTCGAGGGCCGCATCACCGACATCAAGACCCGCTATACCCTGATCCGCGCGGGCAATGGGCGCGAGGCCATCGTGCCGAACGAATCGCTGATCACCAGCCGGGTCGAAAACCTGTCGCTGGCCGACCGCAAGTTCAACATCACGACCACCATCGTGGTCGGCTACGAGAGCGACGTGGCGCAGGTGCAGTCCATCTTGTGCGAGGCCGCCAAGGCCCAGCCGCGCGTGATGTCCGACCCGGAGCCGGTGGCTTTCCTCATGAACTTCGCGCCCGACGGCCTGGAGTTCACGCTGAACTTCTGGGTCGCCGACCCCGACAAGGGCAAGGACAACCTGCGCTCGGCCATCAACATCGCAATCCTCGACGGGCTGCGCGGCGCGCGCATCGACATTCCCTATCCGCAGCGCGTGCTGCGTGTGGAGTCTTTACCGCCAGGAGTCGTCCAGGCGCCCGACGCTGTTTTATAATCACGGAAAAGCACGATCGTTCTTTTTTCTTGGTCCCCGTGCCGACGAGAAGAATGGAGAGGCGACAAAGGTCGCGTCCTAGAATGACCGGTTGCCCTCGAAGCCCCCTTTTTGCAATCCAATGGAGTCAAGTCAATGAAGGTTCTCGTACCTGTCAAACGGGTCGTCGATTACAACGTCAAGGTGCGCGTGAAGAGCGACGGCACCGGGGT
>NZ_JBGLYN010000092.1:0-25720 GCF_047304045.1 Variovorax sp. Varisp85 | reverse complement strand
GGGGCCTGGGGCGCTCCGTCGGTCTCCGGCATTCAAACGGCCGCGGGCCCCCCACCCCAACCCTCCCCCAGCGGGGGAGGGCGCGAAGACAGGGCGGCGCTGCTGGAAGAACTGCACACGCTGCAGGCCAAGATCCACGCGGTGCAGGGCGAGTCGCCGCTCATCCTGCCCTCGGTCGACGAGCAGGCGGTGGCCTCGGTCGTCGCCGACTGGACCGGCATTCCCGTCGGCCGCATGGTCAAGAACGAAGTCGAAGCCGTGCTCAAGCTCGCCGACACGCTCAACCAGCGCGTGATCGGACAGAAGCACGGCCTGGAGATGATCGCGCGCCGCATCCAGACCTCGCGCGCGCGGCTGGACAACCCGCAGAAGCCCATCGGCGTGTTCATGCTGTGCGGCACCTCGGGCGTCGGCAAGACCGAGACCGCGCTCGCGCTGGCCGAGGCGCTCTACGGCGGCGAGCAGAACATCATCACCATCAACATGAGCGAGTTCCAGGAGGCGCACACCGTCTCCACGCTCAAGGGCGCGCCGCCGGGCTACGTGGGCTACGGCGAGGGCGGCATCCTGACCGAGGCGGTGCGCCGCCGTCCGTACAGCGTGGTGCTGCTCGACGAAGTGGAGAAGGCCCACCCCGACGTGCACGAGATCTTCTTCCAGGTGTTCGACAAGGGATGGATGGAAGACGGAGAGGGCCGCATGATCGATTTCAAGAACACGATCATCCTGCTGACCACCAACGCCGGCAGCGAGCTGGTCATGAGCATGTGCCGCGACCCCGAGCTGCTGCCCGATTCCAATGCGTTGGCCGATGCGCTCAAGGCGCCGCTGATGAAGGTGTTCCCGCCCGCGCTGCTGGGCCGCATCGTCACCATTCCCTATTACCCGCTGTCGCCCGAGATGATGAAGAAGATCGTGCGGCTGCAGCTGGGCCGTATCAAGAAGCGCGTGGAAACGAACCACGGCGTGCCCTTCGAGTACAGCGAGGCGGTGGTCGAGCAGGTGGTCGCGCGCTGCCAGGACCCGGAGTCGGGCGGGCGCGTGATCGACGCGATCCTGACGAACACCGTGCTGCCGACGATCTCGGTCGAGTACCTGCAACGGCTGGCGTCGGGTGGGGAGATCCGCCGGGTGGCACTCGACGTGAAGGATGCCGACTTCACTTATGCCTTCGACTGAAATGAAAGTCTGCTCTTCAGTTTGCGTTGTGCATTGGTCGGGGTGGGATCACGCCGACGGGGTACCTTGCTCCGCGAATGTCCCCCGGTCTGCGGCCTCCTCCTTTATTTCGCTGCGCAAGGCACCCCATCGGCGTGATCGTTCAGAGCACTTGTTGATCGAGCGAAACAACGGCAGCGCCCATCGTGCACGGGGTATCGGGTGCTCCCCGCAGCGAAATAAAGGAGGAGGGCGAAGCCCGGGGGACATTCGCGCAGGGGAGTACCCGGTGGCCTGTGCACGCACCCCGAACAAGCGCCCATAAGTTCCAAAGAGAAAAAAATGGCCGACAACGAGTTCCGCATAGAGACCGACTCCCCAGCCAAGGACGACCTGATGTTCTGGCGCATCGTCGGCCACGAAGCGCTCGCACGCCCGTCGTTCTACGAGCTCACGGTTCTCTCGAAGAACCGGGCCATCGATGCGAAGGACATCCTCGGGCGTGCCTTCGACGTGGTGATCGAATTCCTGGATTCGGATGGCGGCACGCACGAGCGGCATTGCCAGGGACATGCGGTGCGCTTCACGCGCGTGCAGGCGGCCGGCCGCTACTTCGAGTACCGCATCGCGCTGCGCTCGTGGTTCTGGCTGCTGACCAAGCGCAGCAACTCTCGCATCCTGCAGGACAAGAAGGTGCTCGAGGTGCTCGACGCCGTCTTCGAGGACAGCCCGATCAAGCGATTCAAGAAGACCAAGCCGGGCAAGGTGATCGGTGCCCACAAGCCTCGCCGCTATTGCGTGCAGCACCTCGAGAGCGACTATCGCTACCTGTCGCGCCTGCTCGAGGACGAGGGCATCTACTACTGGTTCGATGCGCACGACGCGCCCGGCACGATGCATCTGTCCGACGCCAGTGACATCGCGCACGACAAACTGCCCGTGGCCGACACGCTGAACCACATGGCCGGCAATGCGAGCGAGGCGCGCTTCAACGAGATTTCCCAATGGGTCAGCGCGCGCCAGTTCGACACCGGCAAGCATGCGAGCCGCGACAGCGACTTCAAGGCCATCAACAAGACGCTGGGTGCCAACGTCGACGCGGCCGACGATCACGAACTGGCGGATTTCGAGGCCTTCGATTTTCCGGGCGGCTACTTCAGCGGCGAGGATGCCGAGAGCAGCGCCAAGGTGCGCGCCGAGGAGCTGGGTGCACGGCGCGACCGGCACTGGGCGTTCACCGCATGGCCCGACGTGACCGCCGGCCGCAGCTTCGCCTACAAGGGCGACCCCGACGGCACGCGCGACGGCGACTATTTCATCGCGGCCTGCACCTTCGTCGCGAGCCATCCGGGCTACGAGGGCCTGCACATCGGCGACGCTCCCGAGCCCTTGGCGCTCACGTTACGCGAGGCACTGGACGACGACGCCGTCGGTGCCGACACGCGCGCCGTCCTCGAGGCGCTGATTGCGCGCATGCCCGACGTGCGCGGCGGCTGCGCCTTCCTGCTCACGGTGCTGCCCATGGACATGCCGTTCCGTCCACCGCGCCTCACGCCGCGCGTGGTCATGCCGGGGCCGCAGACCGCCATCGTGGTCGGTGCCAAGGGCAAGGAGCACGACGTGGACGAGTTCGGCCGCGTCAAGGTGCATTTCTTCTGGGACCGCTACGACGAGAGCGACGAGAAGTCCACCTGCTGGGTGCGGGTCTCGCAGCCCTGGGCCGGCAAGGGATGGGGCGGCTACTTCGCGCCGCGCATCGGCCAGGAAGTGATCGTCGACTTCATCAACGGCAACCCCGACCGGCCGATCATCGTGGGCCGCGTCTACAACGACGAGCAAGGCATTCCCTACAAGTCGGCCACGCAGAGCGGCTTCAGGACGCGCTCGACGCCGGGCGGCAGCCCCTCGAACTACAACGAGATCATGTTCGAGGACCAGAAGGGCTCCGAGCTGGTCAACATCCATGCCGAGCGCAACATGTCGACCTCGGTCGAGGTGGACGATTCCACCAGCGTCGGCCACGACCAGAGCCTCACGGTGGAAAACGACCGCCACGTCACGGTCAAGAAATTCGAGACGCACGTGGTGGGCAAGAATCAGGACGTGGAGATCCACGGCTACAACACCAGCAAGATCGGCAAGGACTATGCGCTGCTGGTGACCGGCAACCTGCTCACCCAGACCAAGGGTTTCCGTACCGACGTGTCGGTGCTCGGCGAACTCCGCACCGTCGGCGTCGGCCAGACCATCGGCGTGTCGGGCCCGGTAGTGCACGGCTCGGCCTCGCTGGCCGTCACCACGGGCGAAATGAGCGTCACCACTTCGGCGACCAAGCTCGGCGCATCAGGCGACATCAGCGTGACGGCGGGGGGCGCACGCAAGGACGTCGCAACCGGCTCGCACACCATCGCATCGAGCGCCGGCATCAAGCTGGTGGCGGGCGCCGACATCGACCTGATGGCCTACGCGAACATCAATGCGACCTCGATGGGCTCCAACACCACGGTGCTGGGCTCCAACTCGAGCGGCTACATCGGGTCGTCCAGCGAAGCCAACATGGGCATGGCGCGCAGCACCTTCATGGGGCTGCAAATGAGCAACTTCCTCGGCGTGAGCATCGACAACGCGCTGGCGATCCAGATGGAGAACTGCGCCGCGCTGCAGATGCACAACGTGGCCGCGCTGGACCTCACCAACACGCCGGCCGACATCGAGTGCACGGCCGTCAAGATCATCCAGCCTGGTGCCGGCGCGGGCGGGGCCGCCGGCGCGGCCGTGGTCGGTGCGCTGGGCGGATTGGTGGCGGGCGTGCTCGGCCTCGGCGATGCCGCGGCGACCATGAAGCAGTACGCCGATGCGGCGCAGGCGCTGCGCGATGCCGCCAAGGACATTCCCGAACTGCCGGGGCTGCAGACCAAGCTCAATGCCCTGGCCGACAGCGCGGACCGCCGGCAGCGGCAAGTCGGCACGGCCGTCGGGGCTGGCGTGGGTGCGGCGGTGGGATTCGTGGCGGGTGGGCCGCTCGGCGCCGCGGCGGGTGCCGCGGTTGGCTCGCAACTGGGAGGCAACTACCTGCCGGGTGCGGCGACCAAGGCCGCCGGGTTCGTGGACGACCACACCAAGGGCGTCGGCGAAGCCGCGGACAAGGCGTGGGATGCCGCCATGCCGGCTGCGGGCAAGTCTCCCGGTCCCCAGGGCGGCAGCGGTGGCTCCAATCCGGTGGGCAGCTGATGCGGGTCTGCAAGCCCATGTCGCTCGGCTTCTCGAGCCGCGCGATCGAATACCGCAAACGCTACGGCCTGTGCGTCACGCACTGCCTGTACCTGCCGTTCGAGCAAGGCGCCAGCGGACGGCTCTGGGGCGAACAGTCGATGTGGAACTTCGTGGGCCGCGAGATGGCGCTGCCGCTGCTCGACGAAGGCGTGGCGAAGCTCACGCCCGAGTTCCTGGTGCACGGCCATGCCTGGCCCGACCCGGCCGGCTCGTCGCCGGACTGCGCCGTGCGGGTCCGGCTCGCTGGAACGCAGAAGACCGTGCTCGCCTTCGGCGACCGGTGGTGGGACGGTGACGAGCCGCGCGCCGCACCGGCGGCAGTGCCCGGGAAGATCGACCTCGACTGGGCCAATGCCTATGGCGGCAGCGACTTCGCGCCGAACCCGTTGGGCAAGGGGCGCGCGGCTGGCGCAGGCGTGCGCTTCCTGCCGAACCTCGAACTGCCGGGCTCGCGCGTTCTGTCGCCACGGTCCGAGGTGGTGCCGGCCGGCTATGGACCGCTCGATGCGACGCATCCGCAGCGCATCGCGTACCGCGGAAGCTACGACGCGGACTACCTCAAGACGCATGCGCCGGGCTTTCCGCCGGACCTCGACTGGAAGCACTTCAACATGGCGCCGAAGGACCAGTGGCTCGGCGAAGCGCTGCGCGGGGACGAGCCCTACGCGCTCGACAACCTGCATCCGACGCAGCGCCACATCGAGGGCCGGTTGCCGGGCCTGCGCGTGCGCACCTTCGTCAACTACGCGCGGGGCGCGTCCGGCGACCACAAGTTGCGCGAGGTGCCGATGCGGCTCACCACCGTGTGGTTCTTCCCGCATGCGGAGCGTCTGGTGCTGGTGTTCCATGGGATGGCCGAATGCGCGGAGGACGATGGCGCCGACATCGTGCACCTGCTCGGCGCGGTCGAGCGGCTGGGTGCCCCCAAATCCGACGCGCACTACATCGACGTGCTGGCCCGGCGCAGCGATCCGAAGCACGGCGGCCTCGAGGCGCTGAACGACACGGACCTGCTGCCCGAAGGCATCGACACCCGCGACCCGGAGGCCGAGCAGGCCGAACAGGCCTTCGCGATGGAGGGACTGCAGGGCCAGGCGCAACGCCAGCGCGCAGAGGTCGACATCGCCCTTGCGCGCGAGGCCCTGCGCGCGCAGGGCAAGGACCCGGACGCGCTGGGCATGGTGCTGCCGCCGCCCGAGAAGAAACGCAGCATGGCCGAGCTCCCGGCCTACCTCAAGGCCAGGCAGCAGGAGGCCGAGGCCTCGCGCTGGGCCGCGATCGAGGAGATGGTCGGGCAGGTCCAGCGCGTGCTCGACATGGAAGAGGCGGGCCAGGTCGACATGGCGAAGCTCGCGCACCGCGGGCCGCCACGCTACAACGCCGAAGCCCATCTGGCCGAACTCGACGCGCAGCGCGCGGAGGGCCTGGCCTTCGACCAGCGCGTCGTCGCCCGGCAACTGGCCCAGCGCGAAGGCGCCGAGCGCCTGGGCTACCTGCAGGCGGCGCATCTCCAGCCGCCGGCCTATGTGCAGCAAGGCGAGGTGGCGGCCGGCGGGCGCTCCCTGATGCAATGGATGCTGGGCAAGGGGCTGCGCAGCTTTCCCGGCATCGACCTCACCGGTGCCGACCTGTCGGCGCTGGATCTGCGCGACGTCGACTTCACCGACGCCTGGCTCGAGAGCGCGAACCTGCAGGGTTCGAACGTGTCCGGTGCGAACTTCACGCGGGCCGTGCTCGCGCATGCCGGGCTGCAGGGCACGATCGCCATCGGTGCCACCTTCACCCATGCCAACCTGGGCCGTGCCCGGCTGGCGGGCGCGGTGTTCGACCAGGCCCAACTCCAGGGCGCCGTCCTGATGCACTGCCAACTCGCGCAGACCAGCCTGCGGCGCGCGGACATCGCTGGCGCGAATCTGCTCGAGACCACGTGGGGCCCGGCCGACTGGAGCGGTGTCGAAGCCGGCAACAACCTGTTCTACAAGCTCGACATGCGGGGGCTGCAGGCCGGCGAGGCGAACCTTGCGGGCGCCACGCTGGTCGAGTGCGACCTGAGCGAGACCGACCTGCGCGGTGCGCGGATGGCCGGCGCCAGCTTCGTCACCTGCCGGCTCGACCGCACACGGCTGGCCGGCGCCCAACTCGATGGCGCGGTCTTCACCAAGGACTGCTCGCTCACCGAAGCCGACCTGTCGCGGGCCAGCCTGCGCGGCGCCAACCTGGGCGAGGTCGAGATGCGCGGGTGCACGCTGGTCAGGGCGCAGTTGAACGGCGCGAACCTCGGTGCGGCGCGCCTTGCGGGTTGCGACGCGCGCCTGGCCGTTGCCGAAGGCACGCTGCTGCGCAAGGCGGTGCTGACCGGGGCTCGCCTCGCGGGCGTGAACTTCAAGGACGCCATGCTGCAGCATGCCGACCTGCGCAGCGCCGATCTGCGCAACGCCAACTTCTTCGGCGCCGACATCTCCCGCACGAAGCTGGACGGCGACGTGCGATTCGATGGCGCGCTGCTGGAGCGGGTGCGCACCTGGCCGCGGCTCACGCCCGAGCAGCAGGCGCGCCATGCAGCGGCCCACCCGATCTGAACGGGGCGACGGAGGACACCCAGTGAAAGCCGAACACCTCACGCTCGCCATCGGCATGGGAGAGCCCATCGACGGGCTCGACCTGCGCAAGGGCCGCTTCGCGAAAACCTTCATCGGCGGCGGCGTGTTCACGAAGGCGCAGCTCGACGAAGTCGACCTCCGTGAAGCCGATGGCCGCGAAAGCGTGTTCGACCGCTGCCACCTCACGGGCGCGATGTTCAACGGCGCCAATCTGCGTCGCGCGGTGTTCAACCAGTGTGAGCTGGCCCACGCGGATTTCCGCAACGCACACCTGCATGGCGCGACCTTCAGCGAATGCAGCCTGAGCCATGCCCAGTTCGCGCAGGCCTGGATGGGCATGGCGACGTTCTCGCGCTGCCGGCTCGACCATGCGAGCCTGTCGGAAGCCGCGCTCGAGTCTGCGGTGTTCACGGATTGTTCCCTGATCGACGTCAACGCCGACGGCAGCGAATGGAAACATACCTGCGTGCTGCAGTGCGACCTGTCGCAGCTCACCTGGGCGGGCGCGCGCATGACCCGCGCGACGTTCAGCAAGACCGCGCTGCGCCGGAAGTCCTTCGAGGGACTGGCGCTCGACGGCTGCCAGTTTTCCTTTGCCGATCTCAGCGAGGCGAATTTTTCGGGCGTCTCGCTGCGGCAATGCAACTTCCAGGGCGCGACCCTCGACCGGGCCGACTTCAGCCATGCGGTCGGCCCCAACGCGCTGTTCTGCGACGCGCAGGGCGAGCAGGCGAACTTCTCGCAGGCCCGGCTGCGCCAGGCGCTCTTCACGGGCGGCCGCTTTCCGGCGGCGCGCTTCGATGGCGCCGATCTCTACCAATGCCATTTCGCCCATGCGCAACTGGCGGGTGCCAGCCTGGCGGGCGCCGAACTCACCTACGCAGATTTCCGGCACGCAGACCTCGTCAACGCCGACCTGCGCCAGGCCACGATGCTGCGGACCTGCCTGCATGGCGCGAAGGCGGCCGGCGCCCAGATGACCGACCGCGCCCGCGCGCTCGAAACCGACCCCGAGCTGGACCGCGCCGAGCGCTGGACAGCCACCGCCTGATCTTCCGGAGACGACCATGACCACCATCACTCCCTCTGCCCGCCGCCGCGCATCCGCGCGCGACACCTCGCCGGCCACGCCGGCGCAAAGCTGCGTCGGCCTGATCACCGGCAGCGACGCGCAAGGCTTCAGCGTGGCCAGTGGCGGCTTGCGTGCGCGCGGCCGGCGCGCCGCGAGCTGCCTGCTCGAGCCGGCCGCCGGCGACACCGTCGCCTGCCTGCTGGTGGCGCCCGACGAGGTCTGGGTGCTGGCGGTGCTGCAGCGCGAAGAGGGCGTAGCCAACGTGCTGAGCTGCCATGGCGATACCCGGTTCGCGGTCGAGGGCGGCGCGCTGAGCCTGGCCGCGCCGACGCTGTCGCTGGAGGCGGCTGCGTTCTCGCTGAAGACGGACAAGGCCAGCGTCTGCGCCGAGGACGCCGAGCTCATGGGCCGGAACCTGCGCGTCATCGGTACCGCGATCAAGCTGGTGGGGGCGGTGCTGTCGACCGTGTTCGACCGGGTCACTCACTTCAGCCGCCATCACCTGCGCACGACAGAAGGTATCGACCGCGTGCAGGCCACGCACGTGGAATGCGAGGCGCAGCAGTTGCTGCGCCTGTCGGGCGAGCATGCGCTGGTGAACGGCGAGAAGCTCGTCAAGGCGCGCGGCGGCCAGATCCACTTCGGTTGAAGGAGCGCGCCATGTTCGCCAACTGCCAGATGATGGGGATGGACATGGGCTTCCCCGACGTCTGCATCACGCCGGCCGCGCCGTCGCCCATTCCCGTGCCCTATCCCAACATCGCGATGGGTCCGATGGCGATCCCGAACTGCCCGACCATCCTGATCATGGGCATGCCGGCGCACAACCTCGGCACCACCATCCCGATGACGAACGGCGACAACGCCGGCGTGTTGATGGGCGTGGCCTCGGGCACGGTGATGGGGCCGAGCCGGCACCTGACGGCGGCGTTCACCGTGCTCTTCTGCGGCATGCCGGCCACGCGGCTGACCAGCGTGTCGTTGCAGAACAGCACGAACTGCCCGGGTGTGCGCACGGTGCCGAGCCAGGCGCTGGTGCTGTTGCTGGCGCCATAGGCCACACGGCTGCTTCACGGCGAGGCCGCGAAGCGGCATCGTTCGCAAAGAAGCACGAAGAGGGAGTGCATGGCATGGCCGATCACAAGTTCAGCATCCAGGGCGATTCGCCCGTCGTCGACAAGCTCATGTTCTGGCGCATCGCGGGCCATGAGGTGCTCGCGCGCCCCTCGGCCTACGAACTCACCGTGCTGACCGACAGCGAAAGCATCGATGCCGCGGACATACTGGGCCGCTCCTTCGATGTCGTGATCGAGTTCGCCGATGCCGACGGCGACGCTCATAAGCGGCACTGCCAGGGGCATGCCGTGCGCTTCACGCGCGTGTCGCAGAGCGGGCGCTTTCTCGAGTACCGCATCAGCCTGCGCTCGTGGTTCTGGCTGCTGAGCAAGCGCGTCAACGCGCGCATCCTGCAGAACAAGCCGGTACTGGATGTGATCGACGCCGTGCTGGACGACGGCCCCATCGGCAGCCTCAAGAAGATCAAGGCCGGCGGCGTGGTCGGGCCCCATGAACCCCACGTCTACTGCGTGCAATACCGGGAGAGCGACTACCAGTTCCTTTCGCGCCTTCTGGAAGAAGAGGGCATCTACTACTGGTTCGACGCGCACGACGCGCCCGGCACCCTGCATCTGTCGGACGCCAGCACACTGGCGCACGAGAAACTGCCGGTTGCCGACACGCTGAACCATGTCGAGCGCGGCGCGTCGGAGGGGCGTTTCAACGAAATCACGCGCTGGGTCAGCTCGCGGCAGTTCGATTCGGGCAAATTCGCGTCGCGCGATCGCGACTTCAAGGTCATCAGCAAGCAGCTGGACGCGGACAAGGGCGACCCCGACACGCATGAGCTGTCCGACCTGGAAGTGTTCGAGTTCCCGGGTGGCTATCAGTCGGGCGACGACACCGACAACCTCGCGCAGCTGCGGCTCGACGAGCTGGTCGGCCGGCGGCAACGCCACTGGGCACTGACCGGCTGGCCCGACGTGACCGCCGGGCGCAGCTTCTCGTTCAAGGGCGACCCCGACGGAAAGCGCGACGGCGACTACCTGATCGCGGCCTGTACCTTCGTCGCGAGCCACCCCGGCTACGAGGGCGCGAACTTTCCCGAGGGCCAGCGGCCGATCGACAGCGTGCTGCACGAGGTGCTGGCCGACGACCCCGTCAACGCCGGGCTGGGCGAGCTGGTGAGCGACCTGATCGCCGAGACGCCGGCGCTGCGCACCGGCCAGCGCGCGAGCAGCAGCTTTCTGCTCACGCTCATTCCGTTGAACACGCCCTGGCGCCCGCCGCGCCTGACGCCGCGCGTGACCATGCCCGGACCCCAGAGCGCCATCGTCACGGGCCGCAGCGGCGAGCAGATCTGGACCGAGGAGCACGGCCGCGTGAAGGTGCAGTTCCACTGGGACCGCTACGGCAAGAACGACGAGAACAGCTCGTGCTGGGTGCGCGTGTCGCATCCCTGGGCCGGCAAGAGCTGGGGCGCGATCAGCATTCCGCGCATCGGCCAGGAAGTGATCGTCGACTTTCTCGACGGCGACCCCGACCAGCCCATCGTCATCGGGCGCTTCTACAACGGCGAGTCGATGGCGCCCTTCGGCCTGCCGGCAGGTGCCGTGGTGAGCGGCATCAAGTCGAATACACACAAGGGCAAGGGCTACAACGAGCTGTCGATGGACGACACCGCCGGCAAGGAGAAGGTGACCATCCACGGCCAGTACGACATGAACACCACGGTCGAGAACAACCAGACGACCACCGTGCACAACAGCCGCACCGACACCATCGACGTGGACGATTCGGAGAGCGTGGGCAACAACCAGGAGCAGCACGTGGGCGTCAATCAGACCGTGTCGATCGGCGCCAACCGCAGCGAGACCGTGGGCGGCACCGAGACCATCGTCATCACGGGCCACCGCACCGAAACGGTCAACGGCGGCGAGACCGTGACGGTCAACGGCGGGCGCAGCCACACAGTCAACGGCATACAGACCACCACCATCTCGGTGGCCGAGGCGCACACCGTGGGGGCGGGCCGCATGCACAGCGTGGGTGCGGGCGAAGCCATCAACGTGGGGGGCGTGCAGACCGTGAGCGTTGGCGGGGCGCAGATGGTGAGCGTGGGCGGCGTGCAGAAAGTGAACGTGGGCGCGCTGCAGTCGATCAGCGTGGGCGGCCCGCACAAGCTGTCGGCGGCGGTGATCGCCGAGACATCGAAGGGGCCGATCAAGATCAAGGCGGGCGCGATCTGCATGGTCGAGGCGCCCACCATCATGCTCAAGGCGGGCGGCAGCAAGATCGTCATGAATGCCAGCGGCATCACCATCAAGGGCGCCAAGATCACCATCAAGGCCGACGGCACTGCATCGTTCAAGGCCGGGGGCTCGATCAAGATCAAGGGCTCCAACCTGGGGGAGGACTGAGCCGTGGAAGACCACACCGATCTCCAGAGCGCGCGCAGCGTGCTGCACAGCGTGGCGGCCTGGTCGAAGCTGTCGGGCCAGGGCGTGGCCGTGGCCGCCTTCGCGGGCTTCGATGCCGAGGGGCGCTTCCTGGTCACGCTGGGCGACGGCATGGCGCCGGTGCAGGCGCTGTCGACCGTGGGGCTGGCACCCGGCGATGCGGGCGCAGCCATCGTCGTGGCCTTCGAGCAGGGCGAGGTGCGGCATCCTGTCATCGTCGGGCGCTTGCAGCCGCCACGCAGCGGAACACCGGCGCTCGATGCACGCGTGGACGGCGAACGCGTCGTGCTGCAGGCGCGCGAGCGCATCGAGCTGCGCTGCGGGGAGGCCAGCATCGTGCTCACGCGCGCGGGCAAGGTGCTGATCAACGGCAACTACGTGCTCTCTCGCTCGCGCGGCGCCAACCGCGTCAAGGGCGCGTACGTCGGTATCAACTGAAGAGGCGTGCCATGTGGCAGCTCGACAACCGCACGCCCTACGCCGCCGAACGCACCTGGGTGCGCGACCGCGACGGGGCGGAGATCTGGCTCGTGGCTGTGAAGTGCAGCTTCGACATTTCGCCCGATGGCGAGACGAGCATCGCGCCCCAACAGCCGCCCGTCGCGCAGGCACCCGTCTTCATCGACGAGTCCGCGCCCCAGCCGAGCCTGCTCTACGAGATGGACCTGGTGCGCACCAAGCTGACGACCGACGTGCTGCTGATCGGCCATGCGCACGCGCCCGTCGGCGTGCCGGTGACGCAGCTCGACGTGGGCATGCGCGTCGGCCCTGTTGCCAAGCGGCTGCGTGTGACGGGCGACCGCGTGTGGCTGGGCGGTTCGCCGTCGGAGCCCGAACCCTTCAGCACGATGCCGCTGGTGTGGGAGCGCGCATACGGCGGTGTCGATCCATGGACGCGCGATGCGCCGAATCCGCAGTTCGACGTGCGCAACCCCGTGGGCACCGGCTTTGCGCTCGAGGCCGCGCATGCGGAGGGCATGCGGCTGCCGAACATCGAGTACCCGGATCAATGCGTGCGGACGTGGAGCGACCGGCCGGAGCCCGCGGGGTTTGGGCCGCTGTGCAACCACTGGCAGCCGCGGGCGGGGTTCGCGGGGACGTATGACGAAGCGTGGCAGCAAGATCGGTTGCCGCTGCTGCCGGTGGACTTAGATGATCGGCATTACCAGAGTGCGCCTGTGGACCAGCAGGCGCCACGGTTTCTGCGGGGTGGCGAGCCGGTAGTGCTGATTCATTTGTCGCCGCATGCGGCGCAGCTGAGCTTCGAACTGCCGCGGGTGGTGCTGGGACTGGAAACTTTCTTTTCGAATGGCGCGCGCCAGCGGCACGAGCCGCCGCGCCTGCACACGGTGATTGTTGAGCCCGATGCGGCGCGTGTGTCGCTGGTATGGCATAGCGCGTTGCCCTGTCACCCCAAGGTCCACAAGCTGGAGAAGACGCGCGTTTACGAAAAGCAGCTAGTTCGCCTGGGCGAGACACCTTCAGAGGATTTCGCATGAGCGGCGACGGATTGCGCATCGTAGGCTTGGGCGGTTGCACGCCGGTGGGGCGCGATGTTTTCGCGAGCGCTGCCGCTGTACGCGCAGGAGTCTGCGGTTTCGGCGAGCATCCGTTCGTGATCGATACCGCCGGTGAACCGATGCGCGTGGCCCGCGCAGCCTGGATCGATGCATCGGCTGACGTTGCAGACCGTTGTGCCGCGCTGCTGCTGCCGGCTATCGACGGTGCGCTGCGAGTGCTATCCACGGCCGACGACGTATCGGTGCGATGCGGTCTCGCGCTGGCGCTGCCGCCCACGCGTCCGGGCCGGCCCCACGACCTGGCCGGTTCTTTGTTGGCGTGGGTGTCGCGCCGATATCCCGGGCGCTTCGGTACCGCGCGGGCCTTTGAAGCGGGCCACGCTGGCGGACATCTCGCGCTCGAGGCGGCCGTGCAAGACTGCTTTGCTGGTGCCGTCGACGTGTGCCTCGTCTGCGGCGTCGATTCCACCCTGGCACCAGAGACGCTCGAATGGATTGAGGCATGCGGGCAACTCCACGGCGGAGGTGCCGACAACAATGCATGGGGCTTCGTGCCTGGCGAGGCGGCTGGCGCGCTGCTGCTGGCTTCGCGGGACTTCGCGCGAGCGCGGCAGCTCGACGCCTGGGGTGAAGTGGTGGGGATTGGCGTCGCCCAGGAAGCCCATCTCATCGGGACCGGTGAGGTGTGCGTGGGCGATGGCCTGAGCGAGGCCTTCGAACGGGCGCTCGGGCGATTGCCCCCGGAGGAATGCGTACACAACGTTTTCTGCGACCTCAACGGCGAACCCTATCGTGCCGACGAGTACGGCTTCACGGTGCTGCGAAAGGGTGATCGCTTCCGAGCGGCCAGCGATTTCGTCGCCCCGGCCGACTGCTGGGGTGATATCGGCGCAGCAGGCGTTCCGTTGCACATTGCCATCGCCGCGATCTGCCATCGCAAGCGCTACGGCAAGGGGCGATGGTCGATGGTGTGGGCCAGTTCCGCGTCGGGCGAGCGGGGTGCCGCATTGATCTGCGCGATGGACTTCGGCGAGGAATGAATCATGCCGGTCTCCATCAGGGTCAACGGCACGAGCCTGTCGCTAGTTCACAAGTTCAGCACAGGTGTCAGCATCGCGACCATTCCCGATGTCTGCAAGACCCCGAGCCCAGGCGGGCCGGTGCCGGTACCCTACCCCAACATCGCGAACTCGATCACGCTAAGCAACGGCACCTCCACCGTCAAAGGCGACAAGGCGATGGCCGCCAACAAGGGCTCGAAATTCGCGCTCTCGAACGGCGACAACGCGGGCGTGGCCGGTGGCGTGAAGTCCAGCACCTTCATGAAGGAGGCGACATGGATTCTCTATTCCTTCGACGTGAAGATGGATGGCAAGAACGCTACCCGCCTTACGGACAAGATGTTCCACAACGCGGAGAACGCCGCCAACCTAGGCGGTGTGCTGCAGAACCCAGTGATCGTCGCAGCATTGGGGCAGGAACTCGGGGATCAAATCTGCACTGCCATCTGCGATACGCGTGACGAAGCGGACGAGGGCACGATCCCGTCGAAGAAATACCCAACCCTCCAGTCCCGCGTGGCGAGCAAGCTCAGCAGCGGATTTCCACTCTACAAGCCGAAGAAGCTCGACCTGTTCGTCGAGATGACCTGGAAGATCGCCAAGCGGGTCGGCGGCACTTTCGTCGGCATCATGTCGGAAGGGCGGGCGTTGTCGAATGGCTTGCCGGCACCGGGTTCGTTGTTTCGCGGGCTGGCGGCTGGACGCGGTGCGCCGGGCACTACTTTTCGGCCTGATTTCACGGTCTTGAAGGATGCGGCCAAGCCGGCGAATTTCGACAACGTCAAGAGTTTCGTCGAAGTCAAGTTCAAGGGCGACACGCCCACGGCCAATCAACAACTGGCCAAGGAGCGGCTGGGGGCGAAGAATGCGGGCAAATACCAGCAGATCGAAGAATCGGACTGCGCTTGCGATTGAATGCGGTCCACCTATGCAAGGAAGCAAAGAATGAACGACACGATCCTTGGCGACGGCGCCAGCACGGCCATGCATTTTCGACCGTGTCTTGAAATCCTGGTGTTCTGCACCGTCCCTCGCGCCGCGTTGGCGCCTCAGTTCATAGAGTTTCACCGTGCCTTCTGCGAACATCACGGTCAGGCACTCGGCTGGTACAAGACCAACGTAATGAAGACTGCGAAGCGTCTCGTCGGTCCCGCCAATGATCAGGTGGCACAGATGTTGGGTGACAGGAAGGCGCTCGCGAGCTACCTGCTCGGGGTGGAGCAGCACTCCGGTGTGAGCGCGGCCGACTATGCGTTGCCGTCGTTTCAGTTTTTTTCCGAGGAAGACCTGAGCGACCCTGACGACCGCGTGGTGCGGCACATGCTGCGCATATGCCTCCCGCTCGACGAAGCCAATGTGCCCGATCGAACAGTCGAACGAGTGCTGGGCCTGCTGGCACTGGTTGATTTCGACTCCGGTTATGGCGGATTCTCCTACTACTGGAACACCGGTGATGGCGAGGCAGAGCGCGAGCTCGAACGCGCCAACCGGGGATGGCTTACGCGTTATCCGGGGCTCGCCTACGGCAAGCCACTCGGTCTTTTCAGCTTTGCCGACCTGGGCATTCTCGGAGTGAGCTGGTTGACCTTTCTCGGCAAGGCCCGCGCTGCGGAAATGGGGGGCATCAACGCGCTGGCCTCGGCATTGCCGCCTCCGATCAATGTGCAGGCCATTGCAAACGATCGCGGCTTGCTGATCCGCGCCAGCACGCAACCTGAGCTGGGTGATGTCAATCGGGGGCACGCGTTGCCGGCGTATCACGCGGTCGGCAAGGTGCTCGCGCCGCTGCGCGTGCCGGATGACTGGATCGATAACCTGCTCGTCACTGGCATGACGCCCGAAGAATCACAAGCGTGGTACGCGCGATTCTTCGGCGAAGAGGATTGAGCCGCATGCTGACCTTCTCCGTGGCTACCCGCGCCGATGCTGCCGTCGTCGTGCTCGACTTCGTGCGCGTCGTCGCGCGCGACTTCGCCCGCGCGATGCAGTTGGGCTTCTTCGGCCCCGGTGTCGCGGCGGTGCCGGTAGTTGTGCAGCTGGCGTCGCCCACGCTGGTGCTGGTGCACATGCATACCGATGCAATTCATCCGGCGGTGCTGCGAATTTTGCGCGGCATGTGCGAATGGGGGCGGCTTGCGCGCGATCTGCCGTTGCGGTGGCTCGGCCCGGCCGGGCAACAGGCCGGGGCAACGGCGATCGGTGAAGCTGCCTCGGCTCTCGCAGCCAAACCGCAGCAAGCGTTCATGCTGCAACGCCCCGACTTCGTGGGTTTCGGCGAACAACTGGTGGTCGTGCTTAACCTGGATGCGCCACCCGATGAGCAGCAATCAGACCTGCTCGATGCAGGCTTCGAATGCTGGATCGCGCTTATGCAAGGCGGCCTGCCGCCGGAACCGTACCTGCCGGGTGAATCCACCGTTGGCGCCACGCAGACGATGCGGATCGGCAGTACCACCTGCCAATGGTTTCTCGAAGGCGTGATAGCTCATGAGGCCTGCCTCGACCTGCTTACCCACTTCCTCGTGGCGCATGCCGACGCATTGCGGATTCGCGACGTGGAGATCGAAGTATGAGCGGCGCCGCGCCTGTGATCGAATCCATCCTCGCCGAGCACGCCGACGAAGCCTCCTTTCTCTGGCTCCAGCGCACCAGCGCAGTCCACGCCCCCAACTACTCGCCCCAGCAATTCGCCGACCTCGACGAACGCCTCGCCGCCCACATCGACGGCCTGCGCGTCGCCGGCGAAGAAGGCTGGCAACATGCATTGGCCCTCACCGACAATGAAGGCCCCGAAGATTTCTTCGTCGCAGCCGTGCTCGCCATAGAAGCGGTCGACAGCCGTTTCGACGATCTGGTCGAGCGTGCAAGAGAAGACCTGCCCGAGGTCGTGCCCGGCCTGATCTCCGCGCTCGGCTGGGTCGAGCCGAAGCATCTGGGCGGCCGCGTCAAGGCCTTGCTCGACGATGCCTCGCCTTTGCGGCAGAAGCTCGGCGTGGCGGCCTGCGCGCTGCATCGGCGCGACCCGGGCGCGCTGCTCGGCGAACTGCTCGCGAGTGCGCCCGACAGCGTGCGCATCCGCGCGCTGCGCGCAGCCGGCGAACTGGGCCGTGCCGACCTGTTGCCGCAGGCACAGTCGCTGCTGGGCGAGGCCAAGCCCGAACTGCGCTTCTGGGCCGCGTGGGCGGCGGTACTGCTCGGCGACCGGGCGCAGGCGCTCGATGCGCTCGCCGCCTTCGCGCTGAAGAGCGGGCCGCGCCAGCCGCGCGCATTCCAGCTCGCGCTGCAGGCGATGGAGATCGCCCCCGGCCATGCGCTGCTGCTCGACAGCGCCACGCTGCCCGGGGCGCAGCGCCTGCGCATCATCGGCTCGGGCTTCATCGGCGACGCGCGCTACGTGCCCTGGCTTATCGAGCAGATGACGCAGCCGGCCACGGCGCGCATCGCGGCCGAGGCCTTCGTCACCATCACGGGCGTGGACTTCAACCTCGCGCAGATGGAGGTCCCGCCGCCCGACGGCTTCGAGGACGGCCCGACCGAGGACCCCGACGACGACAACGTGGAACTGCCCGAGGACATCGCGTTGCCGTGGCCCGACGTCGACAAGATTCGCGCGTGGTGGCAGAAGAACGGCGTGCGCTTTACCCCCGGGACGCGGCTCTTCATGGGGCAGCCGCTCTTGCCCGACAGCTGCACGGGCGTGCTGCGCCAGGGTTTCCAGCGCCAACGCGTGGCGGCCGCGCTGCACCTCGCGCTGCTCGACGCGCGCGCGCCGCTGTTCGCGACCAGCGCGCCGGCGTGGCGGCAGCAGCGCAGGCTCGGCGACGGCATACCTCTTTAGGCGAGATTGCCAAGGTGCCGGCCGGAATGAATACTTCCCTCGAGTTGTTTCGCTCGCGACGGGCGACAGGGGCCGATTCATGATCCATATCGCTGTCATCACCCGGCAAGGCGCTCCGGCGGGGCAGTCCATCGCCGCGGACTTCGGACCCAATGGCGGCACCATCGGCCGCGCCGACACCAACACGCTCGTGCTCGTCGACCCCGACCGCACGGTTTCGCGGGTGCACGCCCAGGTGCTGTGCCGCGACGGGCAGTACTTTCTCATCGACCGCGGCAGCAACCCGATGCAGTGCAACGGCGTGTCGCTGGGCTCGGGCAAGGAGGTCGCGCTGGCCGATGGCGCGCGGCTGGTGGTCGGCAGCTTCGAGCTCGCGGTGCGCGTGACGGCCGACGCCGCGCCGCCGTCGCTGGCCATCCCGAACACGGTGCTGGGCGGTCCTTCCGCCGCCGCGCCGGCAGCAACTGCGGCACCGTCGAGCGACGACCCCTTCGCCGACCTGCTGGCGGGCCTCGCGCCGCCGGCCGCGCCGGCTGCATCTGCGCCGGCGTCCGCTCCCGCTGCAGCACTGCCCGATTCGCTGCTGTTCCCCGACCCGATGGAAAGCGGCTCGCGCAACGCGCAGGCCGCGCAGATCGATCCCTTCGCAAACCTGCTCGGACCCACGCCGTCGTCCGCGCCCGCGGCCGGCCTTGGCGCGCTCGACGATTTCTCCGACCTCGGCGCACCCCCGCACGGCAAGGCCGCGGGCATCGACGAGCTGTTCGGCGGCATGGGCGGCGGTGGCGGCATCGGAGGCGATCCGCTCGCGCTGTCGCCGCTGGCCGATCCGCTGCTGCAGCCGAACACCGCGTCCAATGCCGACCCGCTGGCGGCCCTGCAGCAAGCGGCGCCCCCCACGCCCACGCCGCGCTCCGACCATCTTCCGATCGACCAGTTCGGCTTCATGCCGCCGAAGGCGATCACGACGCCTTCGTCGCCATCGCCGCAGCCCCAACCGATGGCGCAGTTCGACGACGTCACGGGCCAGCCGATCCGCATCAGCGGCCCCGAGGGCTCCGCCAGGCCGTTCGAGCCGCCCGCGCCCGTGGCCCCTGCCGCATCGCCGCGGCCGGCCCCGCGCCCCGCAGCGCCCGCGCGCACCGCCACCGACGACGAACTGCTCGCCGCCTTCCTGCGCGGCCTCGCCAGCACGCACCAGCCGCCCGAGATGCTCACACCCGGCCTGATGGAGCGCATCGGCGCGATGCTGCGCAGTGCCACCGAGGGCACGCTGCAGCTGCTGCTCACGCGCCAGGAGTTCAAGCGCGAGGTGCGCGCCGAGGTCACGATGATCGCGTCTCAGGCCAACAATCCGCTGAAGTTCTCGCCCACGGTCGAAGTGGCGCTGGCCCATCTGCTGGGCCCTGGCGTGCGCGGCTTCATGCCGCCCGAGGCCGCGATGCGCGATGCCTACAACGACCTGCGCGCACACCAGTTCGGCGTGATGGTGGGCATGCGCGCGGCGCTGGCCCATGTCATCGCGCGCTTCGAGCCGGCGGAGCTGGAGAAGAAGATCAGCGCGAAGTCGGCGCTCGACGCGCTCTTCAGCGCCAACCGCAAGGCCAAGCTCTGGGACCAGTTCGTGTCGCTCTACGGTGGCATCGCGAGCGAGGCGGAAGATGACTTCCACAGCCTCTTCGGCAAGGCCTTCCTCGAAGCCTACGAAGAGCAGATGGCGCGCCTCAAGTCCGAAGCCTGACGACAACTACCACCGCATCACCAGCGAGGCACCCGCTTGGAAATCGAAATCGTCACGCTCTCCCGCCAGGGCGGCCGCACCTACAACGAAGACGTCCACGGCCACTGGCACGACGAGCGCTATGTCGCCTGCCTGGTGGCCGACGGCGCAGGCGGCCATGGCGGGGGCGACGTGGCCGCGGCCACCGCGCGCAGCAGCGTGCTGGGCGGCTTCTCGGCCGCGCCGGGGCTCGACGAGCCCACGCTGCGCCGGCTGGTGGAGCAGGCCAACGTCGACGTGGTGGCGCGGCAGGCCGAGGGCGGCAAGCTCGCGGGCATGCGCTCGACCATCGTGTTCGCGGCCATCGACCTCGAGGACCACGCGCTGGCTTGGGTGCACAGCGGCGACAGCCGGGCCTACCTGTTCCGCGGCGGTGCCATCGTGGCGCGTACCACCGACCACAGCCTGGTGCAGCAGATGGTGGCCGGCGGCATGCTCGACGAGGAGGGCGCGCGGCTGCATCCGCAGCGCAACATGCTGCTGTCGGCGCTGGGCTCGATCGAGGAGGCACCCGACATCGCCGTGTCCGACCGCATGCGCCTGCTGCCAGGCGACGTGCTGCTGCTGTGCAGCGACGGCGTGTGGGAGCCGCTGGGCGACGAGCGCCTGATCGACACGCTGCATGCCTCGCGCACGCCCAGCCAGTGGACCGAGCTGATCGACGCGCAGGTGAAGGCCAACGCCAAGCCGGGCCACGACAACTACACGGCGCTCACGCTGTGGGTGATCGAGGATGAGAGCGACGATGCGACGCGGCTGCTGCCAGA
Source organism: Variovorax sp. Varisp85 (assembly GCF_047304045.1). Classification (NCBI taxonomy): domain Bacteria; kingdom Pseudomonadati; phylum Pseudomonadota; class Betaproteobacteria; order Burkholderiales; family Comamonadaceae; genus Variovorax; species Variovorax sp. Varisp85. Next base: position 5,136 of record NZ_JBGLYN010000092.1, on the reverse strand, counting down.
GAGCATTGCGTCGGCCGACTGACTCTTGAATTGCTTCGAACAAAAGACAAGGGCCTGAAGCGCCGTCCATCGGACGATCGCTCCAGGCCCTTGGTTGCTGCCGAGGGCGGGGCGGAGACTCAGATGCCGCCCGTGACCGGAACCCTCGCGGGTGCGCCGTAGGCGTACTTGCTGGCCGTCTTCTTGACCCGCTTCAATGCGCTGCGCAGCAACAGCGGCATGTCTTCCCGGTTGGGCAGGTTGGTGTAGTTGTCGATCCCCTGCTCCTTGCAGAAATTGGCGCAGCCGTTGTTGAGCAGGTCGAGCGCGTAGCGCGACTGGCTGATCGTGCTGGATGTGCCGGGGTCCCGGAACGGGTCGAAGATGCCGTCCGCCAGGACCTTGCGCCCGGTCGCAACCATCTGCTGCTGGAAGTGCGTGATGTGCTTCTGCGTGACCGGTCCGTAGTAGCCGTCCACGGCGATCACTTCGGTCTGGCCGGGCGGCGGGTCGAAGTCGTGGTTGAAGCCCATCAGCTCGTAGTAGAAGATCTTGAACAGCGCCTGTACCAGCATCACGTCTTCACGCGTGTTGGAGCCGATCCGGCCGACCGACCAGTCGATGTTGTAGGTGGTGAGCAGCGCGCCGCTGTCGCCAATGGTGGGGGTGCTGAATGCCATCGCATTGCTCCGGTGGAGGACACGCAAAGGAAGCGGACCGGGCGCGGCAGCCGCGCCTGATTCCGCACTCGACGAATCCGCCGTCCGTCAGCGCGTTTCGGTGGTCGGCACGTTCCAGCCGAACTTCACTTCGCCGCCCGCTGCACCCTTGTCGTCCTGCGCCTTGTAGGCGAACTCGATGTCCTTGAACGAGCACGACACCTGTTCCTGCACGTCGCCGCCCTGCGCGCCGCCGGGGGCCACGCTGGAGATGAAGACTTCCTTCAGCGTGACCTTGAGGTACTCCTGTTGGCCTTCGCCCGACTTGCGGCAGGTCATGATCATGTCCTTGAAGTGCTTGCCGCCCACGCAGTTCTTGGCCAGCACCGGGGAGGCCTTGTCGTAGGCGTGCACGAAGTGGAAGTCGCCAGGTGTGGCCTTGCCCTTGCCGGAGCCGCCGCCCGAGCCCGCGCCCGAGGCGTTGCTCACGTTCCACGACCACGACGAGATCTCGATCTCGTCCTTGTGGTCCTTGTGGGAAGACTCGCCCTTGACGCCGTCGAGCTTGATGTGAAAGTCAGATGACATGTTCCTACTCCTTGGAACCCGATTTGCGTTCGGGCGGTTGATGACTGGGTTGAAGACGAAGGCTGCCGGCGGTTTGAAGACACGACCGATACGCGGCAGCTACAGAGAGAACGAAACGGAATCGGGAATTTCAAGAAAACCCGCGGGACTTTTCAGGTGCCGCCCTTGGCCGAAGGCAGCTTCGACACCAGGCGCAGCGAGACCGTGAGGCCCTCGAGCTGGTAGTGCGGGCGCAGGAAGAACTTGGACGTGTAGTAGCCCGGGTTGCCTTCCACTTCCTCGACGATCACCTCGGCGGCGGCCAGCGGCTTCTGGGCCTTGGTGGTTTCCGACGAGTTGGCGGGGTCGCCGTCCACGTAGTTCATGATCCATTTGTTGAGCCAGCGCTGCATGTCCTCGCGCTCCTTGAAGCTGCCCACCTTGTCGCGCACGATGCACTTGAGGTAGTGCGCGAAGCGGTTGCAGGCAAAGAGGTAGGGCAGGCGCGCCGCGAGGTTGGCGTTGGCCGTGGCGTCGGGGTCGTCGTACTCGGCCGGCTTGTTCAGCGACTGGGCGCCGATGAAGGCCGCGAAGTCGGAGTTCTTGCGATGGATCATCGACAGCAGCCCGGCCTTCGACAATTCGGCCTCGCGCCGGTCGCTGATGGCGATCTCGGTCGGGCACTTCTGGTCCACGCCGCCGTCGTCGCTCGGAAACGTGTGCAGCGGCAGGTTCTCCACCGCGCCGCCCGACTCGATGCCGCGAATGCGCGAGCCCCAGCCGTAGAGCTTGTACGAGCGGTTGATGTTGGTCGCCATCGCGTAGGCGGCATTGGCCCAGGCGTACTTGCTGTGGTCGGCGCCGGCGGTGTCTTCCTCGAAGTCGAACTCTTCCACCGGGTTGGTGTTGGCGCCGTAGGGCGTGCGCGCCAGAAAGCGCGGCATGCACATGCCGAGGTACTTGGAGTCGTCCGATTCGCGCAGGCTGCGCCAGCCGGCGTACTCAGGGGTGGAGAAGATCTTGGTCAGGTCGCGCGGATTCGCGAGTTCCTGCCACGACTCCATCTGCATCAGGTTGGGACTGGCGCCGGTGATGAAGGGAGCATGCGCCGAGGCCGCGATCTTGGCCATCTCGCCGAGCAGCTCCACGTCCGGCGGGCTCTGGTCGAAGTGATAGTCGCCCACCAGCGCGCCGAAGGGCTCGCCGCCGAACTGGCCGTACTCCTGCTCGTAGATCTTCTTGAACATCGGGCTCTGGTCCCAGGCCGCGCCCTTGAACTTCTTGAGGTTCTTGGCCAGCTCCTGCTTGGAGATGTCCATCACGCGGATCTTGAGGTTCTCGTCGGTCTCGGTGTTGTTCACCATGTAGTGCAGGCCGCGCCATGCACTCTCGAGCTTCTGGTAGTCGGGGTGATGGATGATCTTGTTCACCTGGTCGGTGAGCTTGGCGTCGATCGCGGCGATCATGGCCTGGATCGACCGGGTCACGTCCTTGCCGATGACGGTGCTGTTGGCCAGCGCCTGCTGCGCCAGCGTGAGCACCGCGGCTTCGACGGCGCTCTTGGCTTCGTCGCTGCGCGGCTTGAATTCCTTCTGCAGCAGCGAAGAAAAGTCGCTGCCTGCATACGCGACATCTTTCAGCGCGCTCTGTTCGAGTGCTTCGGCCATGGTGGTTTACTCCTCGTGTGCTCGGATGGGTGTCAGGTGGCGGACGCGCTGCCGTCTTCGGGTTTCTTGCTCGCGGCCAGCGTCTGCAGCAGCGCCGGGTCTTCGAGCACCTTGGCCAGCAGGTCCTCGGCGCCGCCCTTGCCGTCCATGTAGGTGACGAGGTTCGACAGCTGGGTGCGCGCCTCGAGCAGTTTGTTGAGCGCACCGACCTTGCGCGCCACGGCGGCGGGCGAAAAATCTTCCATGTTCTCGAAGGTGAGTTCCACCTTGAGGTCGCCTTCGCCGGTGAGCGAGTTCTCCACCGCGAACGCCGCGCGCGGTTTCATGGCCTTCATGCGCGAGTCGAAGTTGTCGACATCAATCTCGAGGAACTTTCGGTCGACCACCGGCGCGAGCGGGTCGGCCGGCTTGCCCGACAGGTCGGCCAGCACGCCCATCACGAAGGGCAGCTGCACCTTCTTCTCGGCTCCGTAGAGCTCCACGTCGTACTCGATCTGGACCCGGGGCGCCCGGTTGCGGGCGATGAATTTCTGACTGCTCTTGGCCATGGAGATGCTCCTTGCGGGTGTGAATGAGTGCGGGTGTCGGGAAGGGCGGGCTTATTCGGACGGGCGGCGGCCCGTGACCGTTTCGATGGTGTCCATCGCGTTCGGCGCGAGGTTGGCCATGATCTCGAGAAAGCTCACGCCGATGAGCTTCTTGGCACGCTCGATCAGCAGCGGCGCAGGGTTGCCGGGCTCGGCCTGCTCGAGGTAGCGGATCACGCGGTCGAGCATCTGCAGCGCGTCCTGCCGGTTCTGGATCTCGCCGCGCATCGCGGTGGGACGGGCGGTGGTGCCGGCCGCCTGCGATTCGTCGGCTTCGGCATCCGCACTCGCTGGCGCTGCGTCAGGCGCGCCAGCGGCGGCGCCGCACGCTTTCTTCAGCACCAGGGCAACGGTGCGAAGCGGGGTCAGGTCGATGGCGTCGGCGCGGCCGGTGCGATCGACCAGCAAGGCCCGCAGTTTCTCGAGGAGGGCGGGCACGTCCATCGCGGTTCGCAACGGCTCGGGCTGGGACGCGTGGATGGCCTCGAGGCCGCCTTTGACCTGCGAGGCCGAGTAGGTGGCTTCGCCGCTCACGGCGCCCAGTGCGTTGTGGGCGACGGCGATGTCGCGCACGCGTATCGGCCCCACGCCGGGTGCCACGCCCACCTGTGCGTCGTACAGCTCTCGCAGCATCGTCTGACTCTCGTCGCAGAAGGGCGCGAGCGCGTTCAGGCGCATCGTCGGGTCGTTGCCGTCGTCGGCATCCAGCTTTGGGTGTATGCCTTCCCAGAAGGTGTCGAGCAGACCCGTCAGCAGTTGCAGTCCGGCAACGAAGCCGGGCACGCCTTGCAGGTGCGTCGATGCGCGCAGCAGCAGCACTGCGGCCCGCACGTCCTTGCTGCGGCGCAGGATGCTTCCGGCCTGTTCGCCCACTTCGCGCCACTCGGGTTCGACCGCGGGGATCACGGTGTCGCCGAACTGCTGCTCGGGCTTGCCTTGCGCGGCCGCCACCAGCGCCATGAAGTCCGCGTCGTACTCGAGATCGTCGCCGCATGGCGAGGCCTCGCCGATGGGCGCGAGCAGTGTGGCTGCAAGTTCGTTGGTCAGCATGTTGCCTGTTGGAGTTCGCTGGTGATAATCAAAGATGCGTCTTGACCGGTCAATGCAACGAAGGGAATAGCATGCGCACGCTGGGTACACACCATTCGTCCTATGAAGGCTTCCTTGCCGCTGCAACGCGGCGCCGCATTGCGGTCCTTGGCCTTGCTGCAGCGGGTCTTTTGATCTCGGGCTGCGCAAGCAAGCCGGTCGTCACCACGGTGGCCGTTACGCTCACGGCGGGTGCCGACGCCAACCCCGATGCGCGCGGCCGCGCCTCGCCGCTCACCGTGCGCGTGTATGCATTGAAGTCGCCGGGCCCCTTCGAGGGCGCCGACTTCTTCTCGCTGTTCGAGAAGGACCAGGCCACGCTCGGCGCGGAGCTGGTGCAGCGCGAAGAGGTGCTGCTGCGGCCCGGCGAGACGAAGAAGCTCGACTTCAACCTGCCGCCCGATGCGAAGTCCATCGGCGTGATGGCGGCGTTCCGCGATCTCGACCGCGCGCGCTGGCGCGAAGTGCGGCCCGTCACTACCGGCAAGGCGCAGGCGCTTGACGTGAACTTCAGCGCCCGCGCGATCCGCGTCGACGCGAAGTGAGCGCCGCGCCGCATGCCGGCGAGCCGCCAGAAGCGGGGGGGGG